>CAQJOC010000047.1 GCA_948815685.1 uncultured Eubacteriales bacterium
ATGCAAATGCAAAAGTTGCAGCGATAAAAGCAGCTTTAAACTAAATATTTGATTTGAGCCGCTCGTAAGTTTACTTATGATATCGGTTAATAGAAAAAATTTGTAAAGACTTAATAGAGGAAGATCGGGAATTTCAATGTGCTGGCTTGTCGGTGCTTCCTGATCCTGGTCTTAATATCCATTTGAAATTCAGTAATAACATCCATAATAACATTTAATAAACATTATAACCAAAAGAATTAGTTTAATTTATATGTAGGTGTAGGAGTAGTCGGGTGTATACAGTTTTGTTCATAAATAAATTTTTAGATAAAGTGATTAAAAATAAAGAAAGGATGATTTATAAATGGCATTGAACATAGCCACTGCGGCGATTGGATTTTTGCTTGCTGCTAGTGCAGTTTCTATGGTGACAGTCGGAACCATTAGCTTGGTTAAGACAATAAAAGCCGAACAAGAATGGAAGGAAATCAACACTAAGTTAACGGCTGTTAAAGATAGTACCGGTATGTCAAGCTTGGCAGAATCATTAGACAAGAATAATGAAAAGAATAAAAAAGATCAGAAAGATCAAAATGAAAAGATAGAATTGATCAACACTGAAGCACAGCTTAAAAAGGATATCGAGGCTTTGGAAGCTGATATAAAACAAGCACAAAAAGATTTAGCTCCAGCTAAAGCTGAGCAGACTAAATGGGAAAATGCCAGAAAAACAGTCAAGGAAATGAAAAGGGATGTTACTGCTTGGTTGACTATGAATACTCAAACAGATCTACAAGCGTTGGCTGATGCATCGATTTGGAGTCCGATATTAGGACCTGCTGCTGGTGCTATTGCCCCGACTTTCAACGTTGGTGGTGGTGGTGGGCTCGTCGGCCAGATGCCAGCACTGAAAGATGCATTGGCTGCTGTCGCGGGGCGTAGAACCGGTGGGGTGTATAATGCCGGGGCATTCCCGTTGCATCGGTTGATCGAAATGCTGCACGACCGGCAGGCGGCCGGCGCTGGTGCTGCTAACCCGGCTGGTGCTGTCGAAGATGCTTTTGTCAAAAATTTCTTCGAAGAACTTTGTAAGCCTGAACTAACGGCTGCTCAGGCAGAAGTGAAGAAGTTTGACGATGCTATCAAAGATAATACCGCTAAGCTAAAGGAGAAACAAGCTCAATTAGAGGCTTTGCAGAAAAAAAATAAGTAATTATAGGTTTTGCTCGACACACTAAAAAAGTTTAGCCATGGCTTGGTGGTGAATGCCACTGGGCTAATTTTTTTTCTTTTTTGGTTTTAGCATTTTTTCACGAAAAAAGGTGAAAAAGATATAAGGATATTTTGTTACTTTTGTTTTTTAAATATTTAACTATATATAATGTAATAACTTAATATTTTTATTCAAAACATAAAATATTAAAATTAAATATAATATTTAATTGATATAATATTTAATCTATGTTATTATATTATAAATAATTATAAAAACTGGGATTAATAAATCAAAGGCTAAAAGGTAAAAAGACTGAAGAGTAGTTGGCTGATATAAACTATTTTTTAATAGTTAAGTGAAGGAAAGGATAGATTATATTATGTCAAAATTGACTGTCGGATTGCTGATACCAACTTTGTTAGTGGGAACAGCTACAGTATGTATTGGAATCCCGACATTAGTAAATCAGTATTTATTAAAAAATGAGGTAAAAAACCAAGGGGCAACGCTAAATAAAATTAATTTGCAGCTTAATGGTGATGAAAAATCTAAGAAAGAAATCGACAGCGAAAAAAAAAACGAATATGGAAGAAAAGAGATTAAAGTAAACTTGATAGTTGCCAGAGATAAACTTAATAAAGCAAAGGAGAAATTCGACCGAGTTAAAGGCGGAGCTGACTCAATGATGGAGTTAGCGAAGCTCCTTGGGACAATAAAGGGAGAATCACGTAACTTGGATTTAAGTTTAGATGAAAATAGATTTCCATTTTTAGTAGGGAATAACTCTGTGCCGCTCGGCGGGAAAAATGGCGGAGGAGTAGGCGATGTGGAGGCTCTTTATCAAAAATGTGAAGATGCAGCAGAAAGGGCTGGTAAAGATATTAGTTTGAAAAAAATTACAGCGGGGGAGTTTTGGAGTAAAATAGCAAATGTAAAGCCATTGGGATGGCTTAGAAGTGTTCCTAGGGACGCGGCTAAGGTTCTTCAGCTTCAGATAGAGAATAAGGCAAAGAGTGAGCTTAAATCTGCTCAAAAAATCGTTGCAAAGGAACAGGCAGAAGTTGATGCACTGGAGAAACAGTTAAATGAAACCGTGTGAAAAAGATAACGTTTTAAAGTTTATTGTATTCTGTCCAATTTTTTGAAATTTCAGCATCTATTTCGGAGGGAATGCTAACTTCCCCTTTTTGAGACCGATATGATGGATAGTTTACCGGTTCAGTAATTTTTGATGGAGAATTTTTTAAATTTTTTGGCTCTATTTTTACGAAATCTGAAAGTTTTTTAGGGTTTTCCATATATAGAAATCTCCTTATGATGATTATATAGTTATTACTGTAGAATAGTTTTATCATTTTGAGCATAAATTATACTAATTTGTGTCGAGGTGATTAGATTGACTTTAAAAAAATTTTTTTCCATTATGTTGGCAATTATGCTACTTTTGTTTCCGCAAATTTGTCTAGCTGAAAATAATAAACTGGAAATTAGCTCACAATCATATATTTTAATGGAGCAAACTACCGGTGAACTTATTTGTGAAAAAAATTCTCATGAAGTCAGATCTGCAGCCTCAGTTATGAAAACGATGATACTTCTTGTAGCTATAGAAGCCGTGGACTGTGGGAAAATTTCTGAAGGAGATATGGTCAACATAAGTGATGCTGCAGCGGGTATTTCAGGGGCTAATGTGTGGCTTAAATCTGGAGAATCGGTTAGTGTAAGAGATTTGATTAAGTCTGTGGCTATGGTTTCGGCAAACGACGCTTGCATTGCGTTAGCTGAGTTTATTGGGGGTTCTGAGGGGAAATTTATAGCAATGCTCAATGAACGAGCGAAAGATATTGGCATGAATGACACAATTTTTAAAGATTGCATAGGCTCTGATGAAGATGGAAATGTTACAAGTGCTTATGATATGGCTCTTGTTTCCCGAGAATTGATGGAACATGACAGTATTTTACCTTATATTTCAACATGGATAGATCATATTCGCGATGGGCAAACCCAGATAGTAAATACGAATAAATTGCTTAAGACTTATCAGGGAACTATTGGAATAAAAACCGGGACAAGTGAAAAAGCCGGAAGTTGTATGTCTGCATGTGCCAAAAGAGATAATTTGACTTTAATTGCGGTAGTTTTAGGCGGCTCAGATAGTAAAACGAGATTTCGTGACATAGCCTCTCTTTTAGATTACGGATTTTCAAGTTATATTATGGTTGAACCTAAAACTCCGGAAACCCTTATTAATGAAATTAAAGTTAAAGGTGGAATGAACTCAAAAGTTGGAATAACCCCTCAGGTAGACGGCAAGTTTATAATTCCTAAAGGAAAAGAAAGGGAAGTGGATTGTGAAGTTTGTGTAGAGGATGAAATAATTGCACCAATTTCGGTTGGTATTAAAGTTGGCTCTATTATTTACAGATTGGGAGATAAAACTTTAGCAGAATATGACATATTAACGACATCTAGCGTAGAAAAAATTAATTTTTTATTAGTATTAAAAAAATTGTGGCATAGCTTTTTGGCACTTTAGTAGAAGTATTTGTAATTATCATGATTGGCGTACATATAAGACCGAAATGTCATATTGAAAAATTTAATAACAATTGTAGAATATTTTTGTAAATGGAATACCTCACAAAAATTATATAGTGACAATGCTTCGTTAAATTTTTAAATAAATTATATAACCAATTCATATAAATGCTTATTAATTACTAAGATTTTAGTGTTATATAATTGAAAATATGCCTATAAATCTTATTTAAAGTTTATAGATATTTTTTGTGAGGTGTTTATTAAGAGAGTGGGATTTTTATATGGATAATAAAGAAAAAATTCTGTTATGCATTGAAAAATTAAAAAGTGAATACCCGAATTCTAAATGTTCTTTAACATATAATAGTCCTCTGGAAATGCTTATAGCCACGCGTCTTTCAGCACAATGTACGGATTTAAGAGTTAATGAGGTAACTCCTACACTATTTGCAAAATTTCCGGATGCTCATGCTTTTGCCAATGCTGACATTTGCGAAGTGGAAAAATGCATTTATACCTGTGGCCTTTACAAAACCAAAGCGAGAGACATCGTAGAAATGTGCAAAAAAATAATAAATGAATTTGACGGAAAAGTTCCCGATACGATGGAAAAACTTACTTCTTTGCCGGGTGTTGGAAGAAAAACCGCTAATTTAGTTTTAGGTGATATATACGGAAAACCTGCCATTGTTGTAGATACTCATTTTATAAGAATTACCCATCGTTTAGGGTTTCATAATTCAAAGGATGCTGTTACAATAGAAAAAATCATGAGAAATATTGTTCCGGAAGATGAATCAAATTCATTTTGTCATCGTATAGTTTCTCATGGACGAGCTATTTGTAATGCGAAAAAACCTAAATGTGATTTATGTTGTTTAAAAGAATTTTGTACGTATTTTAATATTGATAAAAATTTCTCAAAACAGAAAATATAATAAATAAATCCGGGAAACACGGGAAAAATTTTTATTATTTTTTTATTCTGCAAAAGATTGGTTTAATTTTTAGGTTATTTGACTTATAAGCCTATGCCATAAGGTAATATGGTTTCATAATTATGCTATTTCACAATGACCTCCTGCAAAATCAAAATGTACTCATAAATAAAAGACAAAATATCTGGCTATGGATGACTTTAAAATGGGAAAAATTGCAAATTTCGAGACTATAATTATAAAAAGTATTAGCTTTTTAATACCTAAGGTTGATTTTACAAAAGGTCTATTTTAATTTCGCAGGAGATCTAATATTACACTTCTTAGACAAAGGTATATGAGCTTGAAACTTTTCCTTTTCAAATTATTGTGTTATAAGTTGTAAAGACCGGTAATAGCTGATAATATTATATTCAGATATTGCTTTAAGTGAGATGATATAAATTTTACAGCTTATATTGGGACGTTCCGGAAGCGGCAAGACTATCTATGTGCGAAAAATTTTACAAAATCTTCTTAAAAAAGGTGAAAAAAAAATAATTTACCTTGTCCCGGAGCAAAGCTCTTTTGAGACGGAAAGAAGCCTTTTAAATCTTTTGGGAGAAAGAGATTTTAAATTTATCAATGTCTTAACATTTGAAAGAATGGGTGACTTTATTTTTCGTGAGGCAGGCGGAATATTTTCCGGAAAAATTACAGACGGAGGAAGAAATATTTTTATGAGCCTTGCGATAGAAAAGGCGTGTCCGGATTTAAAACTTTATAAAAAAGGCTCTGATAATATTGAAACTGTTCAAATGATGGTCAACACTTTAAAGGAATTAAAATCTTGTGCGGTGTCTTATGAATATATGAATAAATTCTGCAAAACTTTGGAAGAAGGGACTTTGAAGCAGAAATTAAAAGAACTAATTGCAATTGTAAAAAATTATAGAAAAATAATAGAACAAAATTTTGATGAATCTCCCGATGACCTTATGTTACTTCTTGATGCAATAAAAGATACGAAAATTTTGGAACAATATGTTTTGTTTATAGATGATTTTAATGATTTTAATATTTTACAAATGAAAATTTTAGAAGAAATGCTTGTTCAATCTAAAGATACGTTTTTTACTTTTTGTTGTAATTCTGATAAAAAATTTTTCTATGAAAAAAAAGAAGATAAAAAAGATAGTAATAAGGATAATACCAAAGAAGAAATTATAGCCGGAATTACTTCGCCTGTTAACAATCTTATGAAAAAAATTTTGAAATTAGCTATAAAAAATCATATAAATATATCTACTCCGGTTGTCTTGGAAGAGGCTAAAAGATTTAGAAATGAAGATTTAAGGTTATTAGAAAGAAATTTTTTTGCAAGTCCTAAGACAACCTATTCTTTTGAACCTGAACATATTTTTCTGTACAATGCTTCAGATGTATATGACGAATGCGAATTTGTGGCAAGGACAATCCGAAAAATGGTCATAGAAAAAGGGTTTAGGTACAGAGATTTTGCTTTAGCAACAAGAAGTATAGGAGGTTATTCCGAAAAAATAGAAAATATTTTTAATAAATATGAAATACCCTATTTTATGGATAGTCCGCAAAAGACAGAAAATAAGGTACTGTTTTGTGCTGTATTTTCTGCATTTGAAGCAGCAATATCAAATTTCGAGTCAACAGATATTTTCCGATATTTAAAAACCGGATTAGCAGGACTTGCAGCAGATGAAATTTCTTTGCTTGAAAATTATGTTTTCTTATGGGAAATAAACGGAAACAGGTGGAAATTTCCATTTGATATGAATCCTGAAGGATTTTCAACAAATAACAGTGAATCTAATAAAGAAAAGCTCGAAAAAATTGAAGAAATAAGAAAAAAAGTTATAGTTCCGCTTTTAAAGCTACAAGATAATATTTACAAAAAAACAGGAGATGAAATTTCCTTAGCTTTTTATAATTTTCTTGAAGACATAGAAATGAGAAAAAATATAAGAGAATTCTGTGAAAAATTAATTGACGCAGGAGAATTAATAAACGCCGAGGAACAAAGTCGGATTTGGGATATGCTTATGGTAGCACTGGACCAAACGGCCTCAGCATTAAAGGGTATAATAATTAAACCCAAAAGATATATGGAGCTTTTAAGACTTGCAGTACAATCAGAAGATATTTCATTTATTCCGGAAGGTTTGGATGAAGTGATGATTAGTTCTGTGGACAAACGAAAAATTTCGAAATGTCGGGTAGTCTTTGTTATAGGAGCAGTTGAGGGGGAATTTCCGTTAACTCCGGTTTCTTCCGGCGTTTTTAATAGCTCTGAAAAAAAAGAACTTACATCTTTGGGATTGGAAATTTATGATGATTTCGAAAAAGTATATGAAATGGAAAGATTTATTTCTTATTTAGCTGTGGTTTCGGCGTCTGACTATGTTTTTGTCAGTTGGCCGTCATCGGAATTAACAGGGGGTATAAAATTTCCTTCTGAAATTGTTAAGGAAATAAAAAGTATATTTCCTAAAATAAAAGTTCTTGATAAATATTCTTTATCTCCGGAAGATTGGTTATGGTCAAAGAAAGCGGCATTTGATATTTTTGCGAAAGATTTGAGTAAAAAAAATATTTTATCATTTTCTTTGAGAGATTATTTTTTAAAAGAAGAAAATTATAAAAATAAAATTAATGCCATATCTTGTGCGTTACAGAAAAAAAATTTAACAATTTTGGATAAAACTCTTGCCTCAAAACTTTTTGGAAAAAATATAAAAATATCTGCATCTCAAGTGGAAAAATTTTATTCGTGCAGATTTGAGTACTTTTGTAAATATGGTCTTAAGGCCAAGGAAAGAAAAAGAGCAGGATTTAATTCTCTTGAATATGGCAATTTGGTTCATTTTCTTTTAGAAAAACTTGTAAAATCGTATTCAGAGAAACAAATTTCAAAACTATATGGTAGCGAAACGGAAAAAAAGATTGATAATCTTATGGAAGAATATATAAAATTTTATATTGGTGAACATACCAATAAACCTTTCAGGCTTAAATACCTTTTTTTGAGGTGCAAAAAGGCAGTAAAAATTCTCTTAAAAAGATTAATGGAAGAATTTGAACAAAGTTTATTCTATCCGGTGGATTTTGAACTTAAAATTTCTGAAGAAATGACAAAAGGGAAAAAAGGAGAAAGAGAAGAAAAGGGGGAAAAATGGAGAAATATTAAACCTTTGATTTTAGATATCCCCGAAGGTGGAAAAGTAATTGTAGAGGGAAAAGTTGACCGTGTGGATATTATGAAAAATAATCAAAAAAGCTATATTAGGATTATTGATTATAAAACAGGCCAAAAAAAATTTCGGCTTTCGGATGTTCTTTTTGGTCTTAATATGCAAATGCTGTTATATATTTTGGCAATTGAAAAAAATGGTAAAGAAAGATACGGAGATATCATACCGGCGGGGATACTTTATATGCCGGCGATTCAGCCTTTAATTACAGCCGACAGCGATGGTTTTCAAGGCAATTTAAGCGAAAAGATACAAAAAGAATTTCAAAAAAAACTTAGAATGAATGGCCTAATTCTAAGTGATACCAAAGTAGTTCAAGGGATGGAAAAAGAATCCAAAGGGATATTTATACCTGTTTTAATAAAAAATGGTAAACTGAGTGAAGAAGAAAGTTTAGTTACATTGGAACAGCTTGAAATAATAGGAAAATATATTAAGGAAATGACAATTAAGATGGCAAGAGAACTCCTTGAAGGAGAAGTAAGTCCAAATCCATTTCAGGAGGTACAGAAAAAGGCATGTGATTGGTGTCCTTATGGTTCGGTTTGTGGATTTGAAGATGAGCGTGAATTTGAAAATGAAAAATGTCAAAGAAAAATTTTAGAAAAGAAGAAAGCAGATGTCTTAAATGAAATGAATAAGGAAATAAATTTTTAAATAAAAAGTGAATAAATAAAAAGTGAATAAAT
>CAQJOC010000048.1:0-5426 GCA_948815685.1 uncultured Eubacteriales bacterium
ATTACCCATAGCTTACGTTTTTTTATATAAAAATTGCCACGTTTCATCAAATTCTGTTCCCTTAATGTCGTATTTTATACTTCTCTAGCTTTTCTGCTGATTCATTAATCCATCTGTATATCAGCGACCAACACATACCAAATATTTTTGCTATTTTATTTATTGATATTTTTCCTGTCGCATACAGCATGATACACTTCGCTTTCCTTGCTTTTATTTTTTCATTTGTCCTTCTGTCCCCCTCTATAAAATTACATCCGCATTCCTTGCATAAATACTTTTGGTGTCCTCTTGCTTTTCCATTTTTTACATATTTTTCATTTCCATATTTTTGCATTTTATCATTCTAATCACTCCTTCGTGATTATTTTTCCCTACTCTTTTCATTTCTTGTCTGTTATTTTATGAGAACTCTCTTTATTTTTCAGACAAGGCCTAGTTGAGAAGCTTTATGCCCCAATAATTAATAGGAATTTTTTCCTCTTTTGTAGCACCATATTATTTGGCGCATTAATTAATTTGTGATAATTGGTAGATACGAAAAAATATTGCGCAGTTGAATGTTTGCATAAAAATTTCAGCAATTAGAAAAGCTTTTTAGTGTATTTTCAAACATTGAATTCCTGTGTTTTTGAATTCATCTTTTAGGTTCATCTATGAATTAATTTAAAAAATGTGTTACAAAATTTTATTATAAAAAGTTAAGATTTATAAGTGTAAAGGAAAGCTCGCATACATAGATATTAATAATATCCTAAATGTAAAAAAGAAAAAGTCAGAAAAAATCCCTCGCTTTTTACCATAATGATGCTATGATGGTAAACGAAGTCAAACTTATAGAGGTTTTGTGTTATTTTTAAAAATTAATTTCTGTGGGGGAAATACTGTGAATTTTTGCAAAAACTAAAAATTAATAGTATCATTAAATATAATAAAATTTTTTAAAATTTTAACAAAAGAGGCTTGAATAATGTTTGAAATAATAGATAAAATAATTCTTAATAAATATACTTCTAAAATGACTTTAAAAGCCCCTTATATTGCTAATTCAGCTAAAGCAGGACAGTTTGTAATAATAAGAATTGATGACAAGGGCGAAAGAATCCCTTTGACTATTGCTGATTTTGACGATAAAAAGGGAACAATCGATATAATATACCAAAAAGTTGGATTTACAACGAGAAAACTTGATAATAAAAATAAAGGGGAAAGTATTTTGGATGTTGTTGGACCTTTGGGACAACCATCTAATCTCACAGGCTATAAAAACGCTTTGCTTGTTGTGGGTGGCTCGGGCTGTGCTATCGCTTATCCTCAAGCAAAGGCACTTTCTATGAATAACGCTAAGGTCGGTGTTATCTGTGGATTTCGAAATAAAGATTTTATCATTTTAGAAAAAGAATTAAGCTCGATTTCCGACTCTTTTGATATATTAACGGATGATGGTTCAAATTCAAGGAAAGGGCTTGTTACAGATGCTCTTTTAAACAGAATTAAAATTGATTCTACAATTGATTTGGTTATTTCCGTCGGTCCTTTACCTATGATGAAAGCGGTTTGTAATATTACGAGACCGTTTAGAATAAAGACAATAGTAAGTATGAATACAATAATGATTGACGGCACAGGAATGTGTGGGGGTTGCAGACTGACTGTTGGAGGAAAGACAAAATTTGCTTGTATAGATGGTCCGGATTTTGACGGACATGACGTGGATTTTGATGAAGCTATATTAAAAAGTAAAGTTTATCTAAATACGGAAAATTTTTTGTCTTCAAGCTGTCACTTGTCAAAAAATTTTAAAAGCTTAGAAGGTGAAAAAATACAAATTGATGAAGAATCAGGAGTATAAATATGGAAAAAAATAAAATTATGAAAATAAATATAGAGGAAAATATAAATAAAAATAATGTGGAAAAAGAAAACGAGAAGATTTATGAAATGAAAAATAAAAAATCAAGTACAGACAAAAAAGTAGATAAAAAAATAAATTTATCAAAAACACAAACACCGATGCCTATGCTTCCCCCGGAAGAAAGAATCAAAAATTTTGATGAGGTGGCAATCGGGTACGATGCAATTTCTGCCAAAAATGAATCTTTAAGGTGCCTTAATTGTGTAAATAAGCCATGTGTTGCCATGTGTCCGGTTAATATAGACATTCCGGAATTTATAAACCAAATTTACCGCAATGATTTAGACAAAGCCTACTCTGTATTATATAAATCAAATGCCTTGCCATCCGTATGTGGGAGAGTTTGCCCTCAAGAAAAACAATGCCAAATGGCGTGTGTAAGGGGCAAAAACGGAGAACCGGTCGCAATCGGTCGGCTTGAAAGATATGCAGCAGATAACCACAATAAAATGAAATTAGAGATTAAAAAAAGTAATGGATGCAAAATCGCAGTCGTAGGTTCGGGTCCTTCAGGGCTTGCGTGTGCCAGAGAACTTGCCTTTTTGGGATATTCCGTTACAATTTTTGAAGCTCTGCATTCGCCCGGTGGAGTTATGCTTTATGGAATTCCTGAGTTTAGATTGCCAAAAAAAATTTTGGAAAAAGAAATAGATGAGTTAATAAATTTAGGAGTAAATATTCAAACCAATACAGTAATCGGTAAGACGATTTCTATCGATAATCTTATTAATAATTTTAACTATAAGGCGGTTTATATTTCTACCGGAGCAGGAGTTCCTAAATTTCTTGGTATTTCCGGAGAATCGCTTCCGGGAGTTTACAGTGCAAATGAGTTTTTAACAAGAATAAATTTAATGCGTGCTTATTTAAAAGAATATGACACTCCTATATTAAAACCAAAAAATACGATAGTAATCGGAGGAGGAAATGTTGCAATTGATGCTGCCAGATGTGCAAGACGACTAGGGTCAGAAGTTACTGTTGTATATAGGCGTACAGAACTCGAAATGCCTGCCAGAAAAGAGGAAATTACCCATGCTAAAGAAGAAGGAGTTAAATTTATATTTTTAAGTAATCCTATAAAAATATTAGCTCATGACGGAAAAGTTAACAATATAAAATGTATTAAAATGAAGTATATAGAAGATGAAAATTCTAAAGAAAAAAAACTTTGTGAAATCAAAGGGAAAACATTTGATTTAGCAACAGATTGTGTGATTGTGGCAATAGGAACTTCGCCTAATTCCACTATTAAAGGAAACTGTAATGAGATTGAATTTGATGAAAGCGGAAAAATTAAAACAGACAGCGAAACACTACGGACCTCAAAAAGTCGAGTTTACGCCGGAGGAGATATAGTAACAGGCTCTGCTACCGTGATTTTGGCCCTAAAGCACGGAAAAAAAGCAGCCATGAGTATACATAAAGACATGATTGCCTTGGGAGATGTTTCCATATAAATAAAATAATAATAAATAAAGAGAGAATAAATAAATTAAAAATACACAGTGTGAATGGGATAAATAAAATAAATAAGACAAAAATAAATATAAATTTTTACTTTTTGTCTATGATTTCATGTATATTAATTTTAAGCAATTCAAATTTAATGTGTATAGGATTTGTTGCAGCGATTATGCATGAATTAGGGCATTTTTTTGCAATGAAACTAAAAGGACATAGGATAGAAAAAATAAATATAAATTTTTTTAATGTAGACATCCTTGATAAAGACAAAAATTTTTCTTCATTAAAAGACGAGCTTTTTATTTTATCAAGTGGGCCATTATTTAACTTTATAATTGCAATAATTTTTTTAATAATTTTTTACTTTACCGGAGTTATCTCTTTAAAATATATAGCATATATAAACCTTACAATCGGTACGTTTAATTTTTTACCGATATCTTCTCTGGATGGGGGACAAATTCTCTATAATCTATTAATCCAAATTTTTTCAGAAAGGACCACCGACATTATATGCTTAATTGTATCTTTTATTTTTTTGTTCCCTATGGCAATTGTAGGCTTTCTGATTTTGCTAAATTCTAAATATAATTTTTCGCTACTTTTTATATGTTTTTATTTAATTTTTATCATTCTTTCTAAAAATAACGAAATGCCTTAAGACCTGTTAACAGGAAATTAAAAAAACAGAATTTAGACCTTGTCTAAAAACAAACTATATATCTTAGGAAACACTGTACAAAAATTATATAGTGACAATTCATAGTTAAATTTTAAAACAAATCATATGATAAATTTATGCAAATATTTATTAATTGCTAAAAATTTTATTATTATATAAAATAAAAATACGACTACAAATCTTATTTAAATTTTATAGATATCTTCTGTGCGGTGTTTTCCTTTATATAATTTATAGATAAACCGAAGAAAATGAACGCAGAGACAGAAAATTTTAGTTTTTAGAAATTCATTAAAAATATCTTAAATTACTAAGATTTTTATAAAAAACTTTTAGCTGAGGCATATTTTTTGTATCTATTAATTTTCAATTTTATCTGTTTTTGTTTTTCAGAGGAGGCCTAGATTAATTATAAAAAATTATAATATAAATTACATAAAATATTTAAATATGATCAGTAGATGGTTTTCAACAAAGTATATTTTATAATCCCAAGATGAGACAGCTGAACTTTAATTGATAAAGACTATCCAGAACAATAAATAATTCTGAAAGCAACAGTATATTTCAGCAAATTTTTTGGTTTCACTTTATAATATTAAAATAATTTAAAAATTGGACATCAGATAAATGTTTTATAGACTAAAAAAATAAAAATACTTTCAGACCAATGTCCAACTATTTAGAGAATTTTAAAAAAGCTAAAATCTTACATTTATTTTACTGCGAGACGTTTTGTGATAACACTTTCTCTAAGTTCCTTGTTTTTATTTCTGACCATCTCCACATTCTGGGAGCTTTTTTATTTTTACTATTTCGCTTCTCTAGCTGTTTCTTTAACTATATTACAGCGTGCAATTGCCCATTTTTCTATTCTAAGTTTATCTGTACCACTTTCAATCACTACAGAATTTGTATCGTCTTTAATGCTTATAACTTTGCCAATTATTCCTCCAATCGTTGTTATTTCATCACCTATTTGAAGATTTTTGCGAAACTCTTCTTCTTCTTTTCTCTTTTTCTGTTGAGGACGAAGAAGAAAAAAGTACATTCCACCAATAACTGCTAAATAAACAGGTAAAGCACCCAAAAGCTGGCCCATTGGACCCATTTCAGAAAAATTAACCATTATAATCCTCCCATATAAAATCATATATTTAATTATACACTTTCAAGCAAAAAATTAAAAGTGTTATTTATAAAGTTACAAGGAAATAAGATTTTCCCAAAGTAAAATATTTTTTGATAGGTTTCATTCAAAGATAAGCATAGTAAACGGATATATGTATTTTAAGATACACAGGCCGAGTAAAGTTTTAGATAATACAACATATTACTATTTATCTTGCCATTTATGAGTGT
>CAQJOC010000048.1:5535-8406 GCA_948815685.1 uncultured Eubacteriales bacterium
TAATACTACTGGCAAGTCACAAGCGGCTCTTTTATTGGCCTGGCAGCCATACATATGTTACTTGCTAGCCTTAAAAGGGTCTCTTGGATCATAAAAACTTAACTGATCATTTTCTTTATCGTGTTTTAAAACTCCCTTTTTGAGGCTAAAAGCCTGCAATTTTTTCTAAATTATGCTTATTTATGATTTCATATCCAGTTTTTTGAGATAATGCACCTTGATTTCGCAGGAGGTCTATTCTATAAAAGTATTTATAGAAATTTGTTTTTCCGTAAAATCCATAAGCTTATACTCAAAGCTGTTATGCTTAATAAAATGACCATGCTATACCCATAATCCCATTCTAATTCCGGCATATTTTTAAAATTCATTCCGTACCATCCGACTATTATAGTAAGAGGCGAAAAAACAGTTGTTACTATGGTAAGGGTTTTCATAATTTTATTTTGCCTCATATCAAATTGTGTCTGGTATATTCCTCTTAGCTGTATAGTATAATCACGGAGTATCTTGGCTTCTTCATGAAGCTGTCCAATTCGGTCAGTAAGTAGCCTAAAATAATATAAACTTTCTTTATTAAAAAAGCCATTTTCATTTTCTTGTAGTTCCTGACTTATATCCATGAGTTGTGAGTAATATCGATAAAAAATTAAATTTTCCCTTTTTATTGTAAGCATTTTATGTTCAAAATTATTAAAATCACCACTTACTATGGCATTTTCGATTTTGACAATCCTATCATTAAATTCTTCCAGATAACGAAGTTCTCCATCTATAAGGGTTTCCATAAAATCATATATAAATCTTCCAATGTTTTTCTCATTTAAAACTTTATTTTTTTGCATTTTTTTTATATAATATCCTATTTTCCCTGTATCATCTATAAACAATATATTATTTTTAGAAATTATACATAAAAATCTTGAAAAATTAGTGGCATTGCTTGTCTTTTCAGGAATACAGAAAGATAATGATAAAAATTCTGGATGAACATCTGCTTTACATGTTCTACTTTTATTTACTTTATTTAATAGATAAAGTATTTCAGAATAATTGTTTAATTGTTCACGAGCCTCTTCGGGAGTTATAATGGTTACATTAAAATCAACTGATTTATCTTTATTCATAGTAATCCCCCTTTTACATAATTATATCTGTTTCAGCTAAAAAATAAGCTTATACAAGTTTTAATAAAAACTTAAAAATAAAAAATCTCATAGCTGTATAAATATTTTGTTGTCTGGCATGTACTTTTTTATTATACTGAAAAACTTAAGATATATGAAATTAATCATAAAGCAAATTTCCTTACTGTTCAAAGTTATTAACGTTGAATTATTTTAAATAGTAATAACTGTATATATTTTACCAATAAAAAGATAGAAATTGCAACTGTTATTTTAAGCCTAAATTGTTAATTCAAGACTTAAGGAAACACCGTACAAAAGATATATATAAAATTTGTAGGTACATTTTTAATTATATAATAATAAAATTCTCGACAACTACTATGCGGTGTTCCCTTAAATCATTTAAACTTTATTAAAGCTTCAAAAATCATGGCCACACTTCTTAGATGTAGCCATGATAATTACTAATTTTTAGACTCTTTATCGCGATATTTTTTATAAATTATAATTAATATTATTATAAGGATTAGTAACCAAATAAATATGCATATTACTATTGCCTCATTTTTTGATTTGCTAGCATATGTAGATTTTTGAGCTTCTCCGACTAATTTTATAGGTACATCTTCTCTGTTTTGCATATCCCCTGTATCATTTTCATCTAAATTTTGATAGATATCATAATCCACAACATTCTGTATAGTTGGATATGCCAACACATACGTGGAAAAGCTTGCCGATGCGAAAGGTATTGTTCTGAGATCATTGTCTATATCTTTTAGTACAGATGCCGAACCTTTATCATGTAAAATTTTCTGTCTGTAGCCTGATATTTTGTAGGAATATCCATAGATATGGTTATCGCATCCGATAGCTCTGATAAGCGCTTTTCCTCTTCTTGCTCCGGCGATGTATCGTCTGTGTCTTCAGGCAAATCATATATATCTTCGGACCCTTCATCCTCAAATTTATCAATCGGTACATTTGCTTTATCAGGTTGAATCTGATTTTTGTATATGGATTTTGTATATTTCTTAACCGAAATGTCCAGGTAGTCTGCTACTGACAAAGGCTCTTTTTTACTTGTATCTTTTGTGAGGCTAATTTCACTGTCTGTAGGCTGTCCCGGATTTATTTCAAGCTTTAATTCGACCTCTCCGCCATTTAAGACTATATCTGTGTCTTCATCTGTAAAATGAGACGCTAATATTTTTTTGCTTGCAGTCTCTACTTTAACAGTCGGGAGAGAACGTTCTACATATATATTAACCGATTTTTCCGAAGCTAAAGACTTAAATGTTGTAAATAATTCCTGCCTTTTTTCAGTTAAGGCATTTTTTTCATGGTCCGTCAAGTTGTTTTTCTCTTTTGCCGTAAAGTCATCTGTCTCAATAATAGCCTGACGATAATTATCAATATCATCTACAGTAAGTTTTTGAAGTAGATTTTCTTCTACTTTTTCGGTAAATTGTTGAACTGGTTTTAGCTCAACTCTGCGTTTTGTTACATTCCCGGCTTTATCTTTTGCTTCGATTTCATAAACTGTGTTATTATTTTTTAAAGTAAATTCCGATTTTCCATCTGTTACCTTTTGTGACTCGCCGTTTACGGTTACGGTATCAAGATATTTGTCTTTTACGGTAACCTTTCTCGAAGCATAGTATATCCCTTCTTCAACTCCGCTAATCGTTGGACCTATCTTATCTATTACTACTCCGTCTGAGCTTCTGTACGTTACGTG
>CAQJOC010000049.1 GCA_948815685.1 uncultured Eubacteriales bacterium
TTCATCAAGACGTTCTTCACTTAACTTTTTTGAAATATTTTCGTCTCCTGTATTTATTAAATTTAACATCATGTCTTCGATACTTTTTCCGGATTTAAAAGATTCGTCACCTAAAGAATTTATATATACGCTTCTTTCAAAATCTTCCAAAGCTATTTTTAAAAATTTTTCGCCTACTTCTTCTTTTTTCCCAAGAGTAATTACTTCGTTATTTGATATACATTTCAAAAAACATTTATCTTTGGATGGAGTTTTTGCATCAAGTTCCTTTTGTAGTCTATAAAGCCTTTTCTCCTTTTCAAATTCAATGGCTCCGCCCATTTTACTTCCATCCCAGGGGCTTCTGTCTCCTCTGATTATAGAATTTACTCCTCTTCCCATGTCTGCATATAGCATGATTTTTATAAATTCCATAAAGGTTGATTTCCCTGCTTCATTTTTTCCGTACAAAATTTGCAATCCGTCACTAAATTCCACTGTAACATCTTTCAGACAGCCAAAATTTTCAATTTCCACTTTCCTTATCTTCATTAAATACAACCTCCTTGGAAAAAGAAATAACACCTAATTTTAATGCTTTTTGGGCAATTTTTTTTGATTCTTCATCTTCACAGTTTTCTATGTATTCATTCATATTCTTAATAAAAATTGCCTTTATTCCGACTCCCTTTGTTTCATAAATAATTTCGGTTTCGTCAAAAATTTCAGCATAAAAAACAGTATCTTCCAGACGTCTTTTTATATAAGACGTATCTACGAAAAAATTTTCCTTTATTTTTCCGAAAAGTATTATTTTATAAATATTGTCTTTATAAGATTCTCCGTACAGCCGTTCTATTTTTTCCGTTATGCGTTTAACTATTTCGGACGAATTTTCACTTTCTGAAATATCTATGTTAATTTCGCAATAAATTCTTTTAGACACCTTGATGAAATCCAGCCGACAAACCGTTTTTGAAACAGTTCCCAAATAAAACCCTTTCTCACCTGTTTCTTTAAAACTTCTTCCGTCAAGGCATCCGGGATAGGCATAAAATGTTTTTCCGCTCCTTTGTACGGAAGTTCCTTTGTGTATATGCCCCAGTGCAATATAATTCATACCGCTTTCTCTTATATCTTCATTGTATATGGGATTATATAAATCATCCCCCGTACCACCGGCAGGATATGTACCGTGAACCATCAGTATGTTTATAAAGTCATCATGTTTAAGTTTCTCTCTGTCTTCTGAAAGTATCCTTGCCCCTGAATTATTCAAAGGAGTAAACGCAGAACCCCATATTCTAACTTTAAATTCCGGCATTTCAAAAAAACTTATGAAATTTTTCTTAAAAATATAAACATTTTCCGGCCAAATACTATTATACGGAGACTCTACAATAAATGGGTCATGATTCCCCGGTGAAATCGCAACCTGACAGTTTAATTCCCCGAGTGCGTTTTTTACGTCATTTACTTCAGAATTATTTACATTTAAATCATGAAATAAGTCCCCTGCAATTAAAAAAAGTTCAACTTTTTTTTCTTTTATGATATCAAGCATACTAAAAAATGAAACCTTTATTTCTGCCCTTCGTGTATCGGAAAGTCTACTGAGCTTATTTGGCTTCATACCGATATGTATATCGGCACAATGTGCGATTTTTATTCCACTTTCCCTTTCCTTTAAACTTTCCATTTAAATTAAAAATCCTTTCTGCCAATTAAAAATCTCCGTCAAAGAATCTTTTCCAGTTCATCTTCGGTAAAACATTTTGACAATAATTTTATCAATGCATTTGTTGAAAGATACTGTGGAATTTTTAATGACTCTTTTAATTCCGTCCTCTTTTTTTGACTAAACTTATTTCCGCAATATCCGAGTTCATAAAATTTTAATTTTATATTTCTGAATTTTATATCCTCGGATTTTTTATCTGAAATATCACTTAAATCTTTTATTAATGCTCCGGACATATTAATGGATTTTTTTATATTTTCTTCATCCATTCCCTCGACACCTATTTTACTTTCCTTTGATGCCTTAACTTTTCTCTTTTCTTTGCCTATTATATCAGGAATATATGCATGAATTACCCGACCTTCGGATATTGAGGAATTTAAATAATTTCTGATTAAAAATCCGGCGGAATCGCTGTCTGTTAATATAATTATTCCTTTACTTACGGCAAGCCTACGAATAAAATTTAATTTTTTCTTATCTTTAAATATTCTGAATCCGTTTGTTTCAATTATCAAAGCGTCTATTATTCCGGACAATTTGATTTTGTCATATTTACCCTCTACAATTACAGCTTCATTTAACTTTATCAAATTATTTTATCCTTTCCTGTATTTTTATAAGCCTAGCCACCAATAAATAAATTATTACTTTAGGCGGAAGAGAGGAATTTTTAAGGTCTTTGTCGGAAAGTATAAGCTCTCCGATACAGGACTTTATTTGAAACATATCCATTTTTCTAACATGTCTGTTGGCAATATCCAATTTAAATTCTTTATTTTTATAGTCAAAGTAATCAGATACTTTACCATAAGAATTCCCTGATTCCAAAGCGGCCTTAACTCTAAATAAATCTACATAATTACTGGCAATTGCCGAAAGGATTAAAATAGCATTTTCATTATTGTCAAAAAGATTTTCAAGTCTTCTGAATACATCTGAATAATTTCTCGACAAAAGAGAATTACACATTGAAAATACATTATAATCCACTAAATCTATAATAACTGCCTCAATTGATTCCTCGGTTATTGTGTCGGATTGCTCAAAGGCACAAAGCTTGTCTATCTCCATTTTAAGAACTTCTGCATTTTTTCCGCATCTTTTTATCAATGCTTGAGCGAGTTTTTTAGGCATAATTTTGCCATTTATATGAGCATGAGAAATAATTTGTTCTTCAAGTTTAGGATTATCTCTATATAAAAATTCGGTAACGGAAACAAATGGTGTTATTTTTGAAATAAAACTTTTCCATGTGGGACTCTTAAATACGTCTGTCTGCATAGTAGTCTGATTTATAATCAGCATAGAAAATTCAGGTATATCCTTGATTGTTTCAATTAATTCCGAAATATCATCGTTTTTCATATTTTCAACGTCTAAATTGCGTATTACCATACACTTATTTTCACAGAACACGGGATATGTATTCAAATAAATTTCAATATTACTTATATCGGGGGTATCTCCGGTTATTTTCATAAAATTAAAGTCATTATGGTTATCTCCGATTTTACTTTTTATCAATAATTTTTCTGTTTGAACCGCAAGCCCTTTTTCTTCACCATACAAAAAATATATTTTATCTAAAGATTTAGAGGAAATTTTTTTTTGCAATTCTTTATAAAAAATTTTAGGCATTTATTCAACTCCCTGCTCTAACACTAAGCATCCCGGATTTACTTATATCTATATTAATGGTCCCCTCTTCCGCTGTTGAAAGGAGATTTTCACTTACGTTTTTTATTTTCGGAATAACTATATCAGAAGACCTCTTCGGCATAGATAAAATTGTATATAGCGAATTAATTCCATTATAATCGCTCGGGATACCTCCTGCAACAAAAACATCGCAATCAGATTTTTCTGAATAAATGTCTTTTGCCTCTCCTCCAAAAGGACAAACCATAATATTTATATCTTTTATTTTAAAAAAAATCATTCTTGTTTCGTTAATTTTTTTAAAATTCATTTGTAAATCTTCAAGAATTTGAATTTTAAAATTTTTATTTATGAATTTTATATTTTTATGCATATTACTAATATAATTTTCTGATTTCTGGGACGTGAATATAATATTTTCAGGCTTGAATACATCTATAACCCGATTTAAAAAAACAATATGTTCTTCTCCTGAAAATTCGGGATTTATCACTATTAAATTATTTATGTTTTTTATCCCAATATTATAAAGATACGAAAGTATCCTATGTTTATGAGATTTTTCATTTAAGCAAAGTATGAGAGAAGCGGAATTGTCTTTTGTACACAGCATTGAACATCCTTTTCCGGCATTGATAACAGAAATACGTGTTAAATTTTTCATAAATACTTTATGTAAAATAAATAATGCAGAAAACGAACATATAAAAAATATAGGGAGTAAAGAAGTTTTAGGCAAAAAATTTTTTATATTTATTTTTTTTATATTCAATTTTTTTAACTTTATTTCAGAATTTATATTTGATTTTACATGAAAGTCTGTTTTTAATTTTATATCCGTATCTATATTATTTTGTGAATTCTCTTTAAACTCAAATTTGACATTTTTAAAAAAATAAAAGATAGCATACCATTCTAAAACAAAAACTATATTTAGTAAAATCCACAGTATTGTGATATCCTTATTTAAACATACCCATGAAAAAGGAATCTTAGATAAAATTTCAGAACATGCTATTATGTAATTTGCTATAATCCCACTAATAAGTTTTAAAGGAAAAATTAAAAATTTAGGCATATTAAAAATATAGAGAAAAATCAACGGAATAATTAGAAATATCATAACAGTTACAGGGAAAATAAGCATTAAATCGGATAATACAGATATTATTGAAAATTTTTTAAAATAGAACGCTATAATAGGAAAAGTAAAAATAGTTGCGGACAAAGTAACAAAAGCTGAATTTATTATATACTCGGAAAATATATCAAGGTGATTTTCCGAAATATTATTCTTTTTAAAGAAATAAGCCTTAAGATGCGGGACCAAAATTAATATTCCAAGAGCCGAACATAAGGAAAGCCAAAGCCCTATGTCTCCCCCGGCGTCCGGATTAAGCACAGATATTATAAAAGCTGATAAGCCTAAAGAATTAATAGAATCGGATTTTCTTGAAAAAATTCCACTTAACAAATATACTATGCACATAATTCCCGCTCTAAGTACGGACGGTGTAAAACAGGATACTGCCATAAACGCAAAAACCAAGCCCGCTGTTATCAAAGAAGCTTTTCTCTTATTGATATTCATTTTTTTGAATATCATAAGAAACATATTTACAAAAATTGTGACATGAACTCCGGATACGGCAAGAAGATAAGAAACGCCGATATTGTCAAAACTGGATTTTATATCAATGGGGATTCCTATTTTATTTCCGAGAAGTATCCCGCTGATAATTGCTGCTTGTCTTTCCGGAAAAAGCGAATATATTGCCAAAATTATTTGACTTCTTAGTCTTAAAGCATAATAATACAGAGGTTTTATTCCAATGATGGGCGTAACCTTTGTAGGTTTATAATCATATAAAAACGCATTGGCATAAATTCCTTTAGCCTTATAAAAGCTTCGTGTTGGAAACTCCGGGGCATCATGAGGTAAAAAAATATGAATATCGCCGGTAAATTCGTCATAGATATCTGCATCTATTGGATTTGATGAAGACATCGCAATTTTAAAGTTTTTAGGATAATCCATACCATGGATATATTTTACTTTAAATATATAATGATATACACCGGATTCACTTTTCGACGGAAGTTCAACCATACTTCCCGTGACCGTGAAATCTTTGTCATCAAGATTAGCCACAGGATAAATATTCCATTTGTAATTAATTCCGGAGACTAAAATCGCCATAATCCCTGAAAAACAAATAGTAATAAGAACTTTTTCAATTTTAGAGTATCCTAAAATAATTGATAATAAGAAATCTTTAATTTTACTACTATCAATTATAAGTTTTTTTATGAAACTTAAATAACATCCCCTGATTTTCTTTTTTAGTATTTTTATGATTAAATTATTGTTTTCTTTGACAAAAAGGTCTGTCTTAAAAGATGTATCATAAAAAATTAAACAAGAAACATAGCAGCAAATACACGATAAAATAAAAAGGCAAATATAAAAAAACGATAAAAGCTGCCAAATTGGAACAATATTCGCAACCATAAGCGAAATTAAATAAGAAAACCCTACTATGGCAAAGAAACGCACCGCAACTACCCCATCAACTTAAATAAAATATATAAATTAATTTTTTATACACTTAGTAAAAAATCAAAACAATATATGATATCTATTGAATTATACAACATTTACCTAATTATAAAAATAATTTTTTAAATTATATACCTATATTGATAAAGATTGCATAAATTAACTAAGTTTTTACTTTAAGAAAATATCGAAATTATATTACTGATTTTAATAAATGTCAAGTTTGAGGTCTTTTGACACACAGAAATCAATTTTGACTCAAAGCACTTAGGGCTTGTCTGAGAAATAAAATAAACTATATATTTTAGCCAATTCATAGATGAAGTAAAGTAAACGCAGACTGAAAAAATAGGTGTAATTTTATAATTATATAAAAAATATTTTAAATTTATTCAAGTTTCATAATTATTTTTTAGCTGTGCAATATTTTTTATTCTTATTTTAGTCCCATAAATTTATGATACTTTTAGCTATTTTTTATTTTTCCGACAAACCCTAAAATGGTGAGAAAATCAAGAAAACAGTTTTGATAATCATAATTCCGTACAGTAGGCTTTGCCTGAAAAATGAAAAATAGTTAAATTGGAAAAATTGGTAGATACTAAAAAATACGCCTCCATTAAATATTTATTATAAAAAATTAGCAATTTAAAAAAGTTTTGTTGAAATTTTGTAAAAACTAAGATCTTCTGTATTGCACTCATTTTCTTTGGTTCATCTTTGAATTAACCAAAATATATAGAAAATGTCTCACAAAACTTATATAGCGATAATGCTTCATTAAATTTTTAAACAAATTATATAACAAATTCATACAAATATTGAGATTTCTTATGTTTACGAACACGTTTTCTCTGATTCATCTATAAATCAGCCCAAATTATATTCGCTTTGTTTTTCAAACAAGCCCTAATTATAGATATATACTATGTCTCATACCGTTTTATAATAAGGTTTTAGTCTATATATTTTGAGTTGAAGTTTGTATAAGCTTGGATTTTATTTTATCTATCTTTAAAATAATACCTTTTAATATTTATTCTATTTTTTCATACATATTTCGGAACCTATTTTTTATTATTTTTATCCAGGTCAATCACCTTAAATCCTGCAGCACGAATCAGCCTATTGTAAACTGCAAGACCCACACCATTTTGCATGGGTGCTCTTGCATAAACGATCTTTGCGTTTAAATCATCAAATTTTCTTAAACAACTAAATATTTTTTTTGCTTGTTCTTCAAAATTATGACTTTTCCCATATGAAAAAGCATTTTTATCTATCAACTTGATATCTTCATCAAAGCAAAGTGCATAGACTCCGTCTCCAAGCCTGGAATTTACAAAATTTATAAATTCTTCCTGTTTACCTTTCACTAAAATTACCTCTGATTTAGGTGCATAATGTTTATACTTCATTCCCGGACATTTAGGCACTTCATCAGCAGACACTGACTGTAAAATATTCTTATCTATGACTGCATAAACACCGCTTTGTCAATCTTTAAGTTTCCAATAGTCTCCTTAATCTCCTCAGCTGATATGCCACCTGGTCTCAATAAAATTGGTATTTCTTCCAAAAAACTTACAACCGTAGACTCAATTCCTACACTACATTCGCCTCCGTCTAGAATTGCATCTATTTTGCCATCCATATCATTAATAACATGCTGTGCACGTGTAGGGCTCGGGCTTCCGGAACGATTAGCCGATGGAGCCGCCAGTGGAACCCCTGATAATTTTATTATTTGCCTTGCTAAATCATGATTAGGCATCCGTATTGCAATGCTGTTAAGTCCCGCAGTTACCTCATCTGGAATTAAATTTGACTTTGGCAAAATAACAGTCAACGGACCCGGCCAAAATTTATTGATTAAAATTTCAGCTTTTTTAGGGAAAGTGGAAATAAGTTTAAATATCTCATTTTTCTCCGCAACATGAACTATTAATGGATTGTCCTGGGGTCTTCCCTTTGCGATAAATATTTTAGCTACAGCATGCTTATCCAGAGCATTTGCAGCAAGTCCATACACGGTTTCTGTCGGAATTGCAACAAGTCCACCACTTTTTATTATTTGTGACACCAGATTCAAATTTTTTTTATTAGCTTTATTTATTATTACCATATTTATTACCTTATCAAAACGCTATCGGATCTCATATTAATTAGAAAAACTTTTATCAATTGTGAAAAACAGTATAAATTCATCCCAAATTAAAAAAATAATTTTTTCCTAAAAATAGCAAAATTATATTGCTAATTCCAGAATATGTCAAGTACTATCCTAAAGCGTATTATAGTTACCACGGTTTAAAAGCAGTAAATAAAGCATCATCAAGAGAAGGAAAAAAGGGTAAGATATTACGCAAACATTGCTTAAGGTGAGACCAAAATTTTTCAATGAGACTCCGTTCAGGAGAATAAGGAGGCAAAAAGATAAGTTTGCAATGAGCAGTTTGGGTA
>CAQJOC010000050.1:0-224 GCA_948815685.1 uncultured Eubacteriales bacterium
AATCTCTCCAAGCTGATTTATACGATTATTATTGACAGCGTAGCCTTTTAGTATGTAGTTTTTTAAAACTTCATTTGCCCACTTGCGAAATTCTACGCCGCGCTTAGATCTTACTCTGTATCCAACTGAGATTATTACATCTAAGCTATATAGCGCTACTGGTTTGTCTGAATTTGCAAAGTGCAAAAAATGCACATTGCTTTTTTCTTCAAGTTCAGATTCAC
>CAQJOC010000050.1:234-8389 GCA_948815685.1 uncultured Eubacteriales bacterium
AAATATTTTTTATATGTCTTGTGACTACCGTTCTATCTCTATCAAATAACTCAGATATTTGTGACTGAGTTAACCAAACGGTGTCATTTTCTATCTGGACATCCAGTTTAACATTTCCATCTTGTGTTTTAAATAGTACTAATTCTGATTTCTGTTCCATGAATATTTCTCTCCCAATAATTTGTTATACTTTTAATGATAACTCTTATTATTTTAATATTCAACTTTTAGTAACCTTCCACGACAAAATCCCACAAAATGCCAAAATTATCTGTACAAAATCAAGTAGCGCTCGGCCATACACTCCCGCAGCGTAATCAAAAACAAACCAGCAAAAATCTCCTACCAGCCATATGTAAAAACAGACTATGTTTTTTCTAATATTAAAAACAGTCCCTATCAAAGAGACTGCTGTTAAAAGCCATGTTACGTCTAACACTGTTTCCGTTTCCTCGCCATTAGTAAGTAATTCCATATCATCATTTTGCGGAGTTCCTACAAATTCTGTTGTGCAATTTTGTTTTACTATATCGAAAATTTCGTACCAGATGATATTTGCTTGCTTTTGAAATGAAATAATCATCTGTACAAACGGGTTTGCTATTGCGTTACCGGTGGTGGGATGTTTGCCAAGAAACGCAAATTTGCTTATTGCTTCTTCGCACTGAATATATCTTGCAAACGCCTGGGAGTAGCTTTCTACTAATCTTGGATTTACAAACTTTTCGCATTTTCTAGCCTTTAGCCAGGTCCACGTTTCTTCAAAGATTTTATCTGCGCCAAGCGGTTCTCCGTCTTTTTGTTGGCGGCTCAAATGCTCACTTGGTCTTGGGATATTCTCTCCGTGCAAATCAGCTCTACTTGAAAATTCACCCATCATATCAAAGTGTTTTTCAATGTCAAACTCTGAAACATCCAATACACTAGCTGATTTGCCCGCAGCGATTTTATCAACCAAAGAAAATGGCTTATCTCCAGCTCTAACTCACCGTCCACCGCGATTTGTTGCGTCTCTTGCCAAATTTTCACGCTCCTTCGTTTGGGTTAATACCCTGTTTGAATTGACCTTTTTTCGCGCGTTGCCCCACGCCTGCTGGGTTCGACACCTTTCGCAGAGATTTCTGTCCCCCTCTTTTATTGGAGTAACTAACGTCATGTGCGAAAAAACAACATTAAGCTCCTTTATTAGCGCTATCAAAGATGGGGAGGTTGCTTGGGCAGCAACTGTGCCTTTAATTTGGGAAGCATTAATCAAATTTATGAAAGGTAAATATAAAAACGAAAATGCAGCAACTTTAAAAGAGCTGTTAGGAGAAAATTTGAAATTTTGCATCTGTGGTGGAGCTCACGTGTCATCTAAAGTAATAAAACTGTTTAACGAAGCCCAAATCGCATTTTCTGAATGTTATGGTATGATCGAGGCTGGAATGATTTCGTTAAATATCGGGCAACTTGGCAAAGAAAGAATGGACGGTTCTGTTGGGAATATTAAAAACGCGACTTGCGTAACTAAGGTTATAACCTCAGAAGAAAAAATTTTGGATGAAGGGTTAGGCGAATTAATTATTTCAGGTCCGGGGTTATATGTATCTACTTTAAAAAATGGAATAGAAATACCGCGAGACGTTTCAAAATTAGGTGGCTTTATCAAAACAGGAGATCTTGTGAAAATAAAGAATGGAAACATTTATTTCCGAGATAGAATAAAAGATGTCATAATAAATTCCACTGGAGAAAACATATGTCCAGGTGAACTAGAAAAACATTTTGACTTTCTTCTTGAAAATAATGTGCAATTCACAGTTTTAGGTATAGCTGATTTCCCTGTAATTGTTATTTCATTAAATAATAACGAAAATTTTATAGAAAACCACAAAGAAACACTAATTAATAAAATTATAGCTGCAAATAAAAAATTGCCAATAAATAAAAAAATTGTAACTATCTATTTTACCGAAAAGCCCTTTCCAATAACCTCTGCAATGAAAGTGAGGAAATTTTTTCTAAAAAAATGCATAGAGGAAAATCCTAAAGATTATGTTAAAGTCGATTTGATAAACAAGAATGTAAAAAAGTTCTCAATTGAAGAAATAAAAGCAGACCTTAGGACTTTCTTCAGTACATACTTAAACCTTAACATGTCAAATGTAAAAAATGAATCATTAATAGTTGAAGAACTGAATGTTGACAGCCTTATAATCGCAGAACTTTTCATATATATTGAAGAAAAATATGATATTAATATTGAACAAGAGTTTATACTCAGCGATTCTTTAAGTATTAATAGTATAGCTAATCTAATTTTCGAAAAGGTGTAAAGATATGAAACGATTGTTTAGTCTCTTCTTGGCCCTATTAATATTTTTCACCGGTAAGAATTCGATTACATTGGCGATGTCACCTCAACAAGAGGAGTTTTATAAAGTAGCTATTGTTGAGTTAGATGTTTATAAGACTTTAGAATTATTGCAAAGAAACATCATAGACCTGAATGAGCCTATTGAGATAAATGGTAGGCACACAACTTTTTGGCATGAACTTTTGCAGGTTACTGTTGCGCTTTATCGAGATCGAATAAGTATTAATCAAAACGTATCAGACGATTCAGATGCTTTATTAATGGGTCCCCCTAGGCATAATTCAATTTTATCTAATAAGCAAATGCAAAAAAATTATAAAAAAGAAATAAATTTCGAACTTGATTATTCTTTATATCAATTACTTCGTCTTTTTTTAGGCTTTGGCGCTAATGTTGATTTGCCCAATAGCTTGGGTATGAGTGCAAGAGAAGTTGCAAGAAATTTTTAGACAAGCCAAGGAAATAATCCTTTAAATTTTATAGCAAACTTTCCTTCGGTTAACGATGCAAATTATGGAGAATACCGAGATAGAACTCGTAACGATGTTGTCATATCCATAAGAAATAGAAATTTTAGTTACACCGCACTAATTTCTCTGTTTGGTATTTTTCTTTATATTATGTTTTATTATTTTATATGACACAAAGCTGTTGTATATACAACGCGTTAAAGGGCAAAAATCTCTTTGTTATTAAATTCTCATTTAACGTGAATAACTGAACAATATCTATTCCATATGCAAATAAAGAAGCCTTGTGTGTCATTTTAGACTGCAGTCCAAATGACTTATTTATTTTTGAAGATGACTTGTAGAAATTGTTAAGAGATTATTTTTTTATTTTCATGAAACATTAAAACCATATTTTGCAAAAACCTCATTAAAACAGCTCCGGTCTGCCATATTAAATAATTCTAATACAGATATTCCCTTCGGGTCCTCTAAGTATGGGTTCGCCCCATTTTGCAAAAGCAGGTCTGCCATTTTTACTGCGATTTCTACTTTTTCGACATCATTTGAAAGTAAAATCACCAAATACAATGGCAAACTTCCATCATAAGCTCGTTCGTTTACATCACAATGTTTTTCTTCAATAATGTATTTAAAAAATTCAAAGTCACATTTATTAATTGCTTTGCATAAATTGTCCGATAAAGATTTGGGTCTTAGTTTTTCATCCCAAATAGCTTCTTGTGATACAGAAAAAGATATCATGTAAGAACTAATTCCAGTAGTAATCATTAATAACATTAAACTAAAAATAACTTTCCACATTCTTTTCATATTAATCCCCTTTAATTCATTATTTAATCTAATTATATCATTCATTTAATTAGTTATAATTCTAAGATAGAAATTAAAATAAAAAGTAAGAAAATTAGCTGAAAAAGCGAATTCGAGCCGCTCATATTTAAGTACAATAGAAGTTTCTAACTAAATTGTTAGAAGCTCATAAACTATGAAAAGCTGAATATATTACTCATCAAAAAGCTTCTCTTTATAAGTTTAACAAAATATGCTATAATAAAAGTCGTATGATTAAAAAGGGAGGTTTTGTTGTGGCATATTTTCTCAACAATGTAAATGAAATCAATCAGTTCTCCAAAACTACAAAAGAAAAATATTTTGTAGATAAATCTGATCTGATAGAAAAAATAAATGAATTGGTCGGAACGGCATCCCAATATGTATGCGTGACTCGGCCTCGACGTTTTGGAAAAACTTTAAATGCCATGATGTTGGCTTCATATTATTCTAAAAATTCTGATTTTAAAGAACTGTTTGATAAACTTGAAATAAGTAAAAGCAGTTCGTATTTGGATCATCTAAATCAACACAATGTTGTGTATATAACTTTTAGTAAGCCAACCTCTGATTATGCAAACTATGCTGAATATATAGATAGCTTTAAAAAACAGCTGATAGAAGATTTGAAAGAGAAGTTCGATATTAAATTCGATACAAATGATAAATTAGGTAAGATTTTCGAAGATTTATATAATAAAACAAGTGAAAACTTTGTATTTATAATAGATGAGTGGGATTATATATTTAATAACAATTTATTTTCTGAAGATGATAGAAAAGAGTTTTTAAGGTTTTTAGAAGATTTATTAAAAGATAGACCATATGTAGAACTTGCTTATATGACAGGAGTATTACCAATTGCAAAATATTCGTCAGGCTCTGCACTTAATATGTTTGATGAATATACATTTTTAAATGATGCTACTTTTGATAAATATTTTGGGTTTACTGATTCTGAAGTAAAAGTTCTTTGCTCAAAGCAAAAAAATATTTCCATGAATGAACTTCGAGACTGGTATGATGGTTATAAAACTCAAGGTAACCATGAAATTTATAATCCCAGATCGGTAGTTTTTGCTTTAAGAAAAGGAGTTTGCCAAAGTTATTGGACAAATACCGGACCGATGGATGAAATCAGCTATTATATTGAAAATAACGTTGAAGAAATTAGAAATGATATCGTACAGATGGTTTCGGGAATTCCTGTAAATATTCATTTAGAAGGATACAGTGCCGAGCAAATAAACTTAAATACTAGTGATGAAATACTTTCAGCGATGACTGTTTATGGGTTTCTGAGTTATCACGATGAAACTTTAACTATTCCGAATAAGGAACTTCGTATGAAATTTGACTATACTCTCAAAAATCATCAAATGGGAGAAATTTCAAAATTAGTTTTAAAATCTAACCAAATGCTAGAAGCGACCTTAAACAAAGATACTGAAATTATGGAAAAATTAATTCAAGAAGCCCATGACATCAACATCCCGGTTATAAAATATAACGATGAAAATTCTTTGGCTTGCATAATTACACTGGTTTATTTGAGCGCTAGAAGCAAATACAAAATTGTCCGAGAGATGCCTGCGGGTATCGGATTTGCAGATTTTATATTCTATCCAAATGATAAAAGTAAACCAGCTTTTATAATTGAGTTGAAAAAAGACTCTACTCCAGGCGAAGCTTTGAAACAAATTCAAGAGAAGCGCTATGCACTGGCATTAAAAGATTACACCGGACAAAAATTAGCTATTGGCATTGCATATGACAGCAAATTGAAAAAGCATAGTGTGAAAATCGAAGACATTAATTTAAACTAAAAAACAAAAATAGCCATGTGGTTAAAATTTAATAAAAAATTCATCATCTTTCCCATAATTTTCTTTAAACCACCTCCGTTACTAATGGTTCCGTCACTTGTAGTGCAGAACTCTTAGCAACCTTTATAGGAATTTTCAAACAACTAATGCATTTACAACAATTTGTTGAACATAAATCTATAAGTTTATTCCAGTATTCTGGGCAAATACATATAAATGTTAATACAGTTATAACAGCAACAATAATGTTAGCTACTGGTACCATCCATGCAATATTTTCTATAACAAACTCTTTTACTTTTGTCCAATCACTTTTCTTTTTTGTCGTTTTCTTGCCACAAAAATCACTACCTTCATAGTTGTCGGGTACATTTACTTTTTCTAAGTTAGGGCAATTATAAAAAACATCAATACCAGTATCATATCTCGGAGCAGTAGTTCCTTCATAAGTAAAATTGTCTAAATCAGTGCATTTCGAAAAAGCTCCTTCACCTACATATACTAGGTTTCCAGATATAGTAATATTATTCAGTACTTTACAATTTGAAAATGCCTGTCGATAGATCTTATTAACATTTCTAGGAATTGTAACTGTATTTAAATTGGCACAACCAGAAAAAGCTGAATCGCCAATTAAAGTAGCATTTTCACCTATTTTTAAAGATTTTAATTTTGTACAGTTTTGAAACGCATAATCATTAATGGAAGTAATCTCATCTCCTAAAATTATTTTTTCGAAATTCGAATAAGTTGATGGGAAAATTGTTTTAAAATTATCCACCGTATAATCATTATTTAACATTACAGAAGTTAAATTTGAACATCCAGAGAATACATCTGAACCAAAATCAATTACCGAGTTAGGAATATCAATTGAGGTTATTCCCAAACAATCTTTAAAAGCATAATCTGAAATTTTAACAATTCCCTCCCTCATAGATATAGAATTTAAACCGAGGCATCCAGAAAAAGCATATGGGCCAATCGAAAGAAGGTTATCACATAAAACTATGTCGCCTGATTTTCCTTCAGGGCAACGGATTAAGTTTGTTTCATCTTTTGAAAATAAAATTCCATCTATTCCTTCATAATTAGTATTTCCTGAAACTACTTCTATTGAATTTAGTTTTGTACAGCCATCAAAACATCCTAAACCTATATAAGACACATTTTGTGGTAATGTAATAGATTTTATGCTACTGCAATTAGTGAACGCATCGTTTCCAAGAGAATTTAAGTTGTTTGAAAATATAACAGATGTTAAAGCACTACAACCAGAAAATGCAGAGTCATCTATCTGTTGAGTAGAGGGCATACTAATAGAGCATAGCCCGCTGCATCCTTTAAATGCAGCATTACCAACAGTTTGAACTGAAGATAAATTCATAGTTTTTAACCCGATGCAGCCTTCAAAAGCATTCGCACCAATGTTCGTCACACTTTTGGGGATATTGATTGAATCTTTTAACCAATAACATCCAGCAAATGCTCTGTCACTTATAGACGTTACCCCGTCGGCAATTTTTACTTCTTCTACACCTTTAAACACCGATGAAAATCTAGACACTACATAATTATTGCTTAGGACAACTTTTTTTAACATACACCCGTTAAATGCAGCATCTCCGATATATGATATTTGCTTATTAGGCAGACTAATCGAATTTAGCGCCATACATTCTTCAAAAGAAGAAATGCCAATATGGACAACACTAGGTAGCTCAATCGATTTTAACCCTCTGTTGCAATTGTAAAAAGCTTTATTTGCAATTACCTTGCATTTTGGTAAATTAAATCCATTCTCACCTATGTAATAACAATCTGCAAAGGCCTCCTCACTAATAGTTTCACAATTGGGTAGATCAATTACTTCCCCTCCTAAATTAGCACAAGCAAAAAATGCCCGATAAGAGACTTTTTCGCAATCAGGTAAATTAATGGAAGTTAAAGTTCTGCACCCAGAAAAAGCCCCCTCTCCGATGCTTATACAATTGGGCAAATCAACGTCATCCAAATGTATTAAATTACTAAATGCATTTGCACCAATATAAAATGCTTTATCCGTTTTTGATTTTATAGCCCATAGGTCAAAATTACTCCACGGTGTTGTGCCAGGCTCATAGTCATACATGCCACCAGAACCATATATTGTTAAAGTATTCCCATTAATTACATATCTCAAGTCTTCTCCACATTTTCCAGTTTCCCCTTTTACAATTGTTTTTATAGAGTTCGTTTTATTTTTTAAATCTGGCTGCATTAAACCATTAGAAACTCAGGCTGCGCAAAAAGTCGAAAACTAATTTCTCAAAAGCATAGATATGAAAGGTTGGTATAAAAATTTCCTTACAAAATAAAAAATAGAGGTATCAACCTCCCAAATTTGCCAAGATTTTTACGCTGTTTCCTTTAAAAATACTTGTTAATCTGCGTAAATTGTACGCCAAATAAGCCAGTGCCATCTCAGCGGTGACTTTAGGTTTTGTTCGGCATAAGAACTGCCGGAATTTCCAATTTGACTTGATTGTGTCCCAAATGGATGTTCAACAATTTCCTGACGTTTTTTATATAGAGATAAGTTATTATTAGTTCGGTTGTCAACATTATCTAAAACATCTTGATAAGGCAGTCTTAATAAGGCAGTCTTAAAATTTTTCGATATTTGG
>CAQJOC010000051.1 GCA_948815685.1 uncultured Eubacteriales bacterium
GCTTATTATAAGGCTATGGGACTATCTAATTATACATTCGGATATAAAAAGTTTATCCCTGTGTTTGCTTCATCTGACATTGAGATTTTTCCTTATCAAATTGCGGCGGCACAGTTTGTGATGCGTTCTCCATACCTCAAAGGAGCTATTTTGTGTGATGAGGGTTCTTTGGGAAAAACTTATGAAGCGATGCTTGTAATTAATCAAACATGGTACGAAAGCAGAAAAAATATATTAATCTCTTCTGCCTCAATGGAAAGATGTTGTTGAAAATAGATTTTCAATTCCATTTTTTGTGATAGATAACAATAAAATATTTAATGAAATCGCAAATAATAGAAATGAAAATCCGTTTAATCAAGATGGAATTATTTTAACTACATATAATTTTGCACAAGAAAAACATGAATATATTAAACAAATAAATTGGGATTTAAGCGTGTTTGAAGAAGCACATCATTTGCGTAAATTTTATACTGACAAAACTAAAAGCACAATGCTAATTCATGAGTCGGTAGCTGGTTCTTTTAAGCTTCTGTTGACCGCTACACCTATTCAAAATTCAATTATGGATTTGTATGGGCTTATCTATTTTATAGATGAAAAAGTTCTGCCCGATGCCGATACATTTTATCAGCGATATTTCAGAAAACCTGAAAATTATCCTGAACTAGCACGTTATGTTAGTAAATATTGTTTTAGAACTACTCGTCAGCAAGCTGAAACTTATGTAAAAATCTCCGAAAAAATTCCAATAACAGTAGAATTTGAGCTTAACAATCAAGAAAAGGAAGTTTACAACCTTTTAGAAAATTATATACAAAAAGATAAAAAATTAGCATTCCCTCAAATGGATAAATACGATTTAACTTTAATGCTATACCATACGTTTTCATCATCTTTTGCATTAAGCAAAACTTTAGATGGAGTTATAAAACGACTTGAAAAAATGCTAAAAGAAGATGATTCAAATAAAAAATCTGTAAATTCAAAAGATGAAAAAAGATATACTTGCAGCGTATGTGGAAAATCTTACAGAAAAAAAGATAAAAAGTTCACCACGTCATACTCTCCTATCTATAAAGGAAATGACAAACTTATGACTATTTGTAGAGATTGTGTCTCAAACATTTATAACGATTATCTAAAAAAATTTAATGGTGATGAATATAATGCCATAAAACGTGTTTGTATGTTGCTTAATATCTATTTTTGCGATACTCTTTTTGAATATTCAGGAAAAAGTAATATGTTTGCAAACCGCATGAACTCATATCTTTCGAAAATAAATTTAATGCCGTATATGCACAAAACTTTTGACGATTATCTTTTGAGCCCCGATTATGAAAACCCTGAAATAAAACAAGACAAACCCGATTCTATCCCCGAAAGGCTTGTGAAAATTTGGAGATTTGGCTTTACTTTAGAAGAATATCAGTTTTTACATAACAAATTTTCCGAATGGAAATCAAAAGTCGTGATTGCTGGAATGGCCAGAGAAAGCTTAGTTAGGGATTTGTGTATTATAAAACTCCAACAGCAAAAATCTTTGCGAGATGGCGAAATTGATTTATATAACAAACTTCAAAAAACCTATCAAGATACGCTTTCAAGTGCTAATCTAAAGCCTATACAGACTGAAAATGACGATAAAACTATGGAAAAGCCTCTTGGAGTACTGATAGAAATGTTTGAAAATGAAGATCCTATTCCTGAACCGCTCCCTGCGTGGAGAGATACGGATGGTATTGTAAAATTATTTAATGTTTACTTCTTAGGGCATCTTTCCAAAATGCTGAACTTCAAAAACAGATATTCCGGGATGTACGAAGATGAAATGCAAAAATACAGAGTAAGCAACCCGGAGCTTGAAGATTTGCCTGATGAAGATGTATTTGAATATTTGTCTGAAAACGGTTTCAGCGAAAGAAATGATGAAAATGAAAACTGAAAATAATAAGCAGCAGCGACTTATGAACGGTGTAGGCAAATGGGCTTCATTTTATCGTGAAAATCCTCACAGGCTGGCGAGTGATTACTTAGGTATAAAATGGCTGCGACCATTTCAGCAGGCTTTAATCGTAGCCTGTTTTAAATATACATACGTTATGATTATTGCAAGTCGAGGTATGGGGAAATCCCTTATTGCTGCCCTCGTTTGCGTTCTAAAGTGCATACTTTATCCCGGAATTAAGATATGTATTGCCTCCGGTAGACGAGGACAAAGTTTGAATGTTATCAATAAAATAGTACAAGACTTTATGGGTTCGTCTGATAATCTTAGAAATGAAATACTCGATTACAAAGTCAGTACATACTTTGCTGAGATAAGATTTAAAAATGGTTCAAATATTAAGGTTGTAACTGCATCGGACTCAGCTAGAAGTGCTAGAGCAAATTTTATCTTGGGTGACGAGTTTGTTCAAATAAAAAAGCCGATTCTTGATAAAGTTATCAGAAAATTTAAGGCAGGACAGCGTACACCTCGATTTTTCTTTAAAGATAAATATAAAAATTACCCGAAAGAACCAAACACCGAGCTTTACTTAAGTTCTGCATATTACAAATATCATTACAGCTTTGCTAAGTTTAAGTCATTTTTTAAGTCTATGGTTAAAGGTGATAGCTACTGCGTTATGGGTTTTCCATATCAATTACCTGTCGCAGAAGGATATTACCCAATGGAGCAAATTCGTGATGAACTTCGTGAAGATGACTGGGACTCTATCGGGTGGAGTATGGAGATGGATTCGCTGTTTTTTGGGGAATCAGAAAATGCTTTTTACTCTTTTGACGAACTGGATAATTCTCGAAAAATCACGAATGTTATATATCCAAAGCCATTTTATAACTTGCTGAATGATAATAAATTCAAATATCCGATGAAGAAGAATGGAGAAATAAGAATTTTGTCGGTAGATATAGCAACGCAAGGCGGTAACAAACGTGATGCCACCTGCTTTGCGATTTTGCAACTTATTCCTTATGGCAAAAATCAGTTTTTGAGAAATCTCGTTTACCTCACAACAGTCGAAGGAGGACATACATTCCATCAGTCACTAAAGGCACGAAGAATGTTTTACGACTTTGACTGTGATTACGTTGTTATAGACAGTCAAGGCGTTGGGATTGGTGTTTTTGATAATTTGGTTCAAGAACAGACTGACGATGCAAGAAATATTATTTATCTGGCATGGTCTTGCGTTAATGACGAAACAATGGCGGATAGATGTAAAGATCCTGATGCTCCTAAAATAATTTATTCAATTAAAGCAAATTTGCAGTTTAACTCCGACTGTGCGGTATCTCTTAGGGATTCCATAAGGCAAGGCAAGTTTAGGCTCTTAATCAATGAAAATGAAGCAAATGAAATTCTAAACAGTTCCAAAAGATACAACAGTTTATCGGTTGAAAATCAAGTTTTATTTCAAGAGCCGTTTTATCAGACAACGGCATTAATCAATGAAATGGTGAATTTAAGTTTTGAGGTCGTCAATGGGAAAATACGAGTAAATAATCAAAGTGGTATCAGAAAGGACCGCTTTTCTGCTGTTTCTTATGCGAATTTGGTAGCCAATGAATTTGAACGGCAGCAAAGAGCTTTCCAAGACGAGTACGAATTTCAGACATTTATTAATTAGTTTTAGGGGGTGAAGTTGTGGAAGAAAACAATTTTGAGGTAAATAGTTTTTGGGGATATCAAAACGCTTCGAGCGGTAATTATAGTGATTTGTTGTTTGGGAACTCCTACGAAAATCTGAAAGAGATTATAAAAAATCCGATGGATAACAATATGGAAATACGGCATTTAAGTAGAGAAATTTACTCTGTGTCAGGGCTTTACAGTAATATTATTGATTATATGACGAGTTTACTTACACTTGATAGAATAATTATTTCAAAATCAAAAAGTGAGAAAAAGAGAAAAAATAATAAAGCAAAAATGGAAATGTGCCTTAAAAAGATTAAAGATAAGGAATTTATACGAGATATGCTGTTTCGTGCCATGCTTGACGGTATTGCCGTTTCATATCTTGAAATTTCAAATAGTTTATCAACCAATCAAAAATTTATGAGCGATTTTGATGTAAAAAGTATTTCTGAAATAAACTCAAAAAAATTCAATATTTCAGTTTGCAATCTTCCGGCAGACTATGTCCAAGTAGTCGGAATTAAAAACGGCAGCTATCAAGTTGCATTTGATCTTAATTATTTTTCAAATTGTAAAGGTGAAAAACTCGAAAGCAAGCTAAGAAGATATCCCAAAGAAATTAGAAATGCTTTTCATAAACGCAGTAAAAATATGAATTTGCCAAATTGGTTCGTTCTTGATAATACCCGAACTATTGTTTTAAAAATCAGGAGCAGTCGTGAAGAAAAATGGGGTCGTCCGCTTGTACTCCAAGCAATACAGGATATTTTATATTCTGATTATTGGACAAACACTAAAAGAAATGTACTCTCTGAAATTAACAGCAGGATTTTTTACATGGAATTTCCGCAAGGAAAAGAACCGGGAACAAGTGCTTTAACTCAAGCACAACAAAAGCAACAGCATGAAATGGTTAAGAATGGAATACTTAAACGTGGAAATTCAGGAGGAACGAACTTCTTTTCTATTGCAAGCGGTACAAAAATTAATAAGTTAGATGTTGATACCTCACTCTTTAAAGACGAATGTGAAAAAGATTTGAAAAGTGATATTTGCACTGACTTAGGTTTTGCAGCAAGTTTACTATCTGGGACTTCTTCCTCTTATTCAAGTCAGCAAAACAATCTGCAATTAGTTATAAGTCAGGTCTATTCGTGGGTTGAGAGCATTTCTTATGAGCTTGTTAAAGCGATAAATCAAAATATAATCAGAGATACAGAAAATCAGGTTGATATTTATTATCTTCCCTGCTCAATCGTGAATCGCAAAGAATTTGTAAATCAAATGAAAGAGTTATACACACTGGGACGTGGTTCGCTTTCAGCCTGGATTGCAAGCACTGGGATAAATCCGGAGGCATATTTATCACTTATGGAAATGGAAAAAGCTGAACAGTGGGATGAGAAATTTAAACCTCATCTCACTTCTTTTACTGCTACCTCCAACAGTAAAGGCAGACCCGAAAGTACAGATTTAACAAATGAAAACACAGATAAGTCAAAAGCGAATAATTCTAATGATATCCCAAAAATTGCGAGGTGATAGACAGATGGTTGGTAAGGAATTTAACTTAACGGCATTAAAACAAAAACAGTCTTTACCTTTAGAAGCAAAAATCATACTTACTCAAAAGAGAATCAAAGAATGGTTTGACTATTGGGAAGGACAAATTTATTTAAGTTTCAGCGGTGGAAAAGACAGTACAGTATTAAAGCATATAATCGAAAACACACCAGGTATACATAATGTCCCAAGTGTGTTCGTAAATACAGGCTTAGAATATCCCGAAGTACAGAACTTCGTTCGCAAATGTAATAATGTGACTATTATTAGACCAGAAAAGTCGTTTAAACAAGTAATAGAAGAATGTGGATATCCTGTTATCAGTAAGGAAATAGCTAAATCTATAGAACACGCTCGCAAATGTATAGAGTCTGGGATGACAAAATATCTCTATGGGTACCAAAAGCTGTGTGGAACATATATCTCCCCAAATACAGGTAAACTAAGTACATATAATTGTCCTAAATGGAAATTTTTGCTTGATGCACCTTTCAAAATCAGTGACCAATGTTGTAAATTTTTAAAGAAAAATCCTGCAAAGAAATACAGTAAAGAAACAAACCGCAAACCAATAACAGCTACTATGGCTTGCGAAAGCAGGCTTCGCACATCACAATGGCTTCACCATGGGTGCAATGGGTTTAATATGAAGTCTCCAATATCGAATCCAATGTCATTTTGGGTTGAACAAGATGTTTTGCAGTACATAACGGAATATAAAATACCTTATTGTGAAATTTACGGAGAAATTCAAAAAGATAAAAACGGAAAATATTTTGCAACAGGCTTAGACAGGACCGGCTGTATGTTCTGTATGTTTGGGGTACATCTTGAAAAATCACCTAACAGATTTCAATTAATGCGAGAAAGCCATCCAAAACTGTATAAATACTGTATGGAAAAGCTAGGGATTAAGGAGGTTTTAGACTTTTTAAATGTGGAATATGAATAATATATGTGGCAATAAGATGAGAATAATCGAACTTTCGTCAAAAGAAAGCAAGGACGGAAAACGAAAAATCAAAGTAATTTTACACGAAATATATAAAGACGATTCTCAATATAACAAAAATGGGATTACCTGGCTTGAAGAATACTGCAACAAAAATTTAGGCAGCATAAAAGGTACATCGATAACCTGCGAATTTTTAAACGAAGAACGGACAGAAATTTTAGGCCATGGCGAAACAGGCATTGAAGATGGTGTACCAATATTTGAAAATGCCACCATGATTGGAGTTTTAGAACGTGGGTACATTGATGATATTGAAATTGATGGAGAAATAAAAAAAGTTTGCATTGCAGAGGGACATCTCGATGCTATGCGATATAAAAACTTTATTGATGTACTTGAAAAAAGATATTTAGGAGGTGAAGTAATCTATGGAAGTGTAGAAATCATAGGGCTAAAAGAAAATGAAAATAAAATCAGGTATCTCGAAGGATACAAAGAAAAAGGGCGAATACCGACTGAATTTAGATATTCGGGATTTGCAATTTTAAACATTGAGCCTTCCGATGATACTGCAAGACTTCTTGAAATTAATAACAGAAAGGGAAACGTAGCTATGGACGATTTTAAAAAATTACTAGAAGAAATTAAAAACCGAATTGATGAAACATCAGAATGTAAAAGAAAATTGGAGGAAAATCAAAAAGAGCTTGATACTGTAAACGTTACAAAAAAAGAGCTTTTAGAAAAATTAAATGTGCTTCAAGGTGAAAAAGATGAGCTTTTAAAACAAGTTTCAGACAGTAAAACTAAAATAGAAAATCTTGAAAAAGAATTAAAAACCGTAAAGTCACAAGGTTTGATTAGTGAACTGGAGGAATCTCTAAAAGAATTTACAGATGAACAAAAAGAAACAGTTCAAAAAGAAATTCAGGAATTTAAGAATGACCCTATAAATTCTGATTTAGAAATTGATGATATAGTTCAAAAAATTCTAGCTGAAATCGGTAAAAAACTTTTTGAACTAAAAAAAGAAAATATGTGTGAGCAAAATAGCTTTAAATACAATGAAAACGATATTTTAGAAGAAGTTTTTGAAACCAATTCAAAGACTTTTTCTATTTTTTAAGGAGGAATTTTGAATGATAAAAGTTAAAACTATCGGCATGATTGAGAAAAATGCTAAGAATAATCCAACAGTCAAAGCACATCAAGATTTAAAAAATGGTGTCCTGCATACTGTTTCAAATGGAATTACTGAATTACCAAAAGTTGGGACATCTGATGATAAACAAAGCAAAAATATTTGTATTGCTCTTAACACAGGCTCCGGCGATAAACGATATACTGATTTTATTATTAAAAAGGACGAGTTTGTAAATTCATATTTGCTAAGTTCATGGGAAGGTCAGGAAATTGTTTTTGACGAATCTCATATTACATACGAAAATTCGGAAGATTACTCCAAAATTAAACCCAATGAAACAAAATTAGTTGCCGGTGAGGATGGTAATTTCAAGGTCGAAACTGATATATCAAATCATCAGATTTATTTTGAAGTAACCGAAAAATTGCAATTTAATGGCAATGCGGTGTCCGCAAAAATAGTTTGTAATTAGAAAGGAAGAATTAATATGAATACTTTTGAGATGAACTCTATTCGCAAGGATAGGGATTTTTGCAATATACAAATTAATAGTAAATCGCCGGTTGTAGAGGTTTTTTCTCGTATTGTGAAAGGAACTGATTTACAAGATTTTGATAGAAGCATTGTAAATCGAAGTGTTAGATTTATTAAAGAGCTTGCGGAGAAAGCCAAGAACGGAGATTTAGGTTCTGCTTGTGAGATTAACAACATAAGGCGAATTGTTATAGAACCTGAAATTATGAAAGAAATCAAACTTTTAAGTTTTTTTGGGCAATATAAGAGTTTAGCTTACGGAGAAAGCATTGAAATGGAGGTTTACTCACATGAAGGCGAAAAATCAAGATTTCAAGCATTAAATGGCGATGCCCCATTCCCTGCGGTAGTTCGCAAAAAATATCCCATCACTTCGGAAGTTATATCTGGCGGTTTTGCCTGTGACTATCGAGCTATGAGTATCGGAGATATGCAACGTGAAAATGAATGTATGGAGCAAATTCGTGTTGACATCAGGAATAAAGCCACAAAGTACGTCATTGAAAAGGTGTATCAAA
>CAQJOC010000052.1:0-1835 GCA_948815685.1 uncultured Eubacteriales bacterium
TGTTAAAATACAGCCGACGTAGGGGATTTGCGACTCCATTTTTAGGTACTTCGGCAAATCAAACTTATATGCCACAGCTATGACTATTCCTAAAACTAAACTTAAAATCATCTGCCAAGGAGCAATGCCCGATACAAAAAATTCATTAAAATACGTTATGATTCCTTCGATCAGTACCGCAGTTATTGCTATTTTTGAAATATCTTCACTCATTTTTACACCTCCACTATGAACGCATCTGAAAAGCCTGCATTCTTTGCCTTTTCGAGCTGTTTTTCTGCATTTGCCTTTTGAGAAAATGCTCCGACTTGCACTCTGTAAAGTTTGCCTGAAGGTGCAGTTGAATCAGATTTGTAAGGGACACCAAAGTAACTGCATACACCCTTGCATATTGCCTCTCCGATGGTCTTGGTGTTCTCTATAATCCACTTCGCACCATCTGCGGTATCGTGAAACTCTACTTCTATATACACAGCGATTGCCTTTGTAGAATTAAGCTCCGCAAGTGATGAATTAGCTCTTAGCGTATAGTCAGGGCCCGGAGATACAGGAGCGACTGCGTTCAAAAGAGCCTGTCCTGCTCGTTTATTTTTATCCTCCATGGAATAAATCATGACTAAGGTGCCGCCAAGAGTTTGACCATTAAATGCGTTCGTATGGATCGGAATATGTAGATCAGGACTCCATGCATTACTTTCCTTAATGCTCTGCTGCATGGATTGACCCTGTGGTGCTTTTTTAACCTCGAATCCTAACCTAACATCTTGATCAGGGCTTCACAGTTCATATTCCGGCTTTGTCAGGATCACAACTACGCGTTCACAGCCAAGTTCAAATGCCTTTTTTATTGGCACAGGATCGCTTAACGCTCCATCATAATAAGGGATTTCATCTACTGTATAAGGTTTACAAAAGAATGGAATAGCTGAAGATGCTTTCATAACATTGTAGTTATCTTGCTTTATATCATTTTTATCAAAATACTCAGCTTCTCCTGTTTTAGCATTTGTAGCAACAATAAAAAGCTACATCGTATTTTCCCGTAGTGTAGAGTAATCGAGGGGATATTCTCCATCAGTATTACACAAAGTGCCATATACATAATCCATATCAACGTATGACTTTTTAAAAATAAAATTTTTAAGACTCATATATTGCTTGCGGAACGAATATTCAGTATAAAATTTGTAATTGCGACCTCTTTGACCTGCTACGTAAGAAGATAAATTTGCACTTCCGGCAGATACCCCGATTCCTAAATCAAACTTAATATTTTGATCCATACAATAATCCAGTACTCCAACTGCATAAATTCCTCTGAATCCTCCGCCTACGTCTATAATTCCGGTTTTCATTTTTGTTTTTTACCCCCTGAGAAAGAATGATCTTTACAAATAAATAGTTCATTCTCTTTTCTTAATGAACAAGTTTTTTTAATTACCATAGATGCTATAAACACCATTACACCATTAATTTTTCTGGCATTTTTAGGACACCTTTTTACGCAACGCATACAGGAAATACATTTTTTAGAATCGGTCTTAAAATTTACCGGGTCAATTGCCTGTACAGGGCATTTTTCAGAACACAGTCCGCATTTTATACATGAATTTTTAAGTTTTGGAACAAGTTTAGCATTAGCAGATTTCTTATATGGGCGATTACCCGGTATGTTAATAATGTTTCCGACTTTTTTAGTGATTTGATCAGCAAAATTTATTAACTGATTTTTATCAACCGAGTCAGGTCTGTTTGCAGCATACTGTGGCATGATAGAATGCTGGGCAATAGCTGATATTGCAGCAATAACTTTAAAACCGCATTTGTTTGCAGCG
>CAQJOC010000052.1:1849-8354 GCA_948815685.1 uncultured Eubacteriales bacterium
CTTCATAAGCCCTGTTTCCATATGTACAAATAAGTGTGCATTTTGCACCATTACCATTAATTTTTTTTAGGCGTTCTATCGCTATACCGGGTGCTCGACCGCCAAAAGATGGCATAGCAATTAAAACCATATCTTCCTTATTAATTTTGCACTTGGTAAAATCAGTTTTTGCATTGCTAAGATCAATATTTATAGTATCTTTATTCCAACGAGTTCCAATAATATGAGATACCTTTTGGGTTCCACCTGTCGGACTGAATACAATTTCTACTACGTTCATAGTTCATCTCTCCTTGTACGAATTTATATTATTCATATCAAATTGTGTTAGGCTGTGCGTCATTATTTATTTTGTTTCGCATTGTATTTATACAATCTGCGAGTGTTTTGCCAGCAAGCATATCGGCAAAGGCCTTTTCTGCATTTGTAAATATTTCAAACAGCACAGACTTAATGTAATTCCCTACAACACAGCGATCATTCGGATTTTGGTGTATGTCTAAAAGGTGAACTTTGGATTTTTCCATGATCGATATATAAATTTGAAGTAAATTAATTCTTTCAGGAATAGTTGTGAGTTTATAACCACTAATTCCTTGATGCCCATCTATAATCTTTCCCCTTTTTAAAAGAGAGAGTATTTTTCTAATATAACTTGAATTAGTACCAACACTTCCTGCCATTTGTTCGGAACTAAGAAGTTGCGGTGATTCCGAAATTAAAATCAATACATGAATAGCAACAGAAAATTTTGTGTCCACTTTATTCATCTCCGTTTTTTATTTATATGTAGTTGTATTAGATACAAATACAATATATAAAAATTTAATTTCTATGTCAAGAAGCATAAGCATTAAAATATTTTCTTTTGAAAAATAATGTCGAATTTATAAATCGTTACAAATTTGCACCCCAAATTAAAATTCTGCACCCCAGTGAAAAAAATTGTAACGATTACTCTAAAAATTCAAAAGTAATCGTTACATAAAATATACATTGTATCTAGATTTTCCTCTCGGAATGGCAGAGACTTGAAATTTGGATACAATGTACTTCCCAGTATTACTGGGCGTACAAGTATCTGCTTTAAAAGTTTGCCTTATATTTTACCTTTTTTTAATATTTACTTTTCTTTACTATCGTTATATCTTGCACCCATATTTTTTACAAGGGTTCATTTTTAAAAATTGAAAAACTGTAATCGTTACAGCACAAGGAGTAATCGTTACACATTTGCACCCACTTTTATAATGATATTGAAGAAAATAAGGATGATATTAAATAATCTAATAATATGAAATATGATTTACCCGGTTCATAAATTTTTGAGGCTATGGTAAAATAAAAGACAAGAAAAGGTGGCGATGAAATGGATCTTATTAAGTTAGACAAAAATAAACCCAATAAAAACTTTGAGGAAGTAGTTAAAATAATCGAAAATTCACGTCGAAATGCCTTTAAGGCTGTGAATCAAGAACTAATAAATATGTTACTTAGAAATAGGAAAGTTTGTAAGTGATAAAGTTAGTAAAAATGAGTGGGGGAAATCTGTTGTAAAAGAACTTTCTGAATTTATACAGCATCAAAATAAAGGGATTAAAGGGTTTTCTCCACAAAACATTTGGCGTATGAAACAGTTTTATGACATATATAACGGAAAAGAAAAACTCTCACCACTGGTGAGAGAAATTACATGGTCAAATAATTTATTAATTATGGCAGGAACTAAAACTGATGAAGCAAGAGAATTTTATTTAAAACTTTGCATCAAAAATAATTTTTCCAAGCGTGAACTAGACCGACAAATAGACAGTATGCTTTTTGAACGTACCATGATTTCAAACAAGAAAAATGCTCTGCTTATATCGCAAAATCCAAGTATATCATCTTTAAAAGATAGTTATGTTTTGGAATTCTTAGATTTACCTCAAGATCATAAAGAGCAAGATTTACGAAAATCTATAGTAAAAAATATAAAAAATTTTATACTGGAATTTGGAAAAGACTTTACTTTTGTTGGTGAAGAATATCGTGTTCAAGTTGGAAATACTGATTTTTCAATAGATTTATTGTTTTATAATAGGGAATTGTCATGTTTAGTAGCTATTGAATTAAAAATCGGAAAATTTAAGCCATAACATTTAGGACAATTAAATTTTTATTTGGAAGCACTTGATGATAGCGATGTCAAGAAAGAAAATGAAAATCCAAGTGTTGGACTAGTTCTTTGTGTAAGTAAAAATGATGCAGTAGTAGAATATTCGCTAAGTCGTAATTTATCCCCTGCTATGATTGCAGACTATCAGTTTCATTTTCCAAATAAAGAAATATTGGAAAATAAATTACGTGAGATTACAGAGTCTACCGAAATTAAGAATAATAACGAAATATAAAAATTTGTAATACACACTTTCAGATATTATTTTTGGAAAATGCAGTATAAATTACTAGAAGATATCAATAAAAATTCAAATATATATTTTATAAAAATCCTTGTTATAATCTAAGTAACAAGGATTTATTCATTCAGGAGGTAAAATAATGGAAATTATAACTGGAATAGTCGAAAGAATAACGTATCAAAATGAGGAAAACGGATATAGTGTAATAAAAGTTAGAGTAAAAGGTTTTTCTGAGCTTATTACTTTGACAGGAAAATTTATATCTATAAATATAGGAATGGTAATTGAAGCAAAAGGAGATTTCACAATAAACAAAAAATTTGGTAAGCAGTTCAATGTAAAAGAGTACAAAGAAAGTTTACCGGCTAGTATTTATGGAATTGAAAACTATCTCGGAAGTGGGCTTGTTGAGGGTATCGGGCCTAAGTTTGCCAAGAAAATCGTGGAAAAGTTCGGAGAAGATACTATAAATGTAATTGAAAATGATCCTATGAAACTTCTTGATATTCCCCAAATTGGTGTGCGAAGAGTACAAGCGATAAAAGATTCATGGAGTAAACATAAGTATATAAAAGATCTGATGATATTTTTAAGTGACTGTGGTGTTTCTACTTCTGTTGCACATAAGATTTATAAAGTTTACGGAGACAAAAGTATAACTAAACTCAAGGAAAATCCGTATGGTATAGTAGATGATGTATATGGAATAGGTTTCAAAACTGCCGACATAATTGCAGAGAAACTTGGGCAATCGAAGGAATCTTATAATAGATGTCGAACCGGCATTTTTCATATTTTAAGTAAACTTGCCGGGGAAGGACATTGCTATGCTTCATTTAATAATTTGGTCGAGAAAGGGGCAAAACTTCTCGATATTCCTGAACATATTATTGCTATGACATTCGGCCATTTAAGAAATACAAACGAATTAATTTGTGAAGATAGCCAAAAAATTATATACTCACCTGCGTTTTATCACTCTGAAGTTGGTGTGGCAAGGAGAATTTTTGAAATCTCCACTTTGAAAAATGCGGCTTATGGAAATATTGAGTTGGATAAAATTATCAAACTGGTGCAAACAAAAAATAAAATAATTTACGATGAAACACAGATATCGGCAATAAAAACGGCTGTATCTTCTAAATTTAGCATAATAACAGGTGGTCCGGGAGTTGGAAAAACAACAATAACAAAAGCAATAATTGATATTTTTAAATCTGAGAATAAAAAAATAATCCTAGCTGATCCGACAGGTAGAGCTGCTAGGCGTTTAATAGAAATGTGCAAAATAGAGTCCAAAACAATCCATAGACTTTTGGAAGCAGACCATGGAGGAAAATTTAGCAAAAATGAAGAAAATAAGCTAATCGGAGACATAATTATTATAGATGAAAGTGGGGTGGTAGACATAATTTTAATGTACAATCTGCTCAAGGCTATTCCGAACGAAATGGCAGTGATAATGATAGGCGATGCTGACCAGCTTCTATCGGTGGGTGCCGGGAATGTTCTGAATGATATAATAAATTCTAATGTTTTGCCGGTTATAAGACTTAATAAAATTTATAGACAGGCCGAATTCAGCAAAATAATTACAAATTCGCATAAAATAAATTCAGGACAAATGCCGGATTTGAAAATTAAAAATAATTCAGATTTCTTTTTCATAAGCGAAACGGAACCTGAAAATATGGTTTCAATTATAAAAGAACTATGTTCGCAAAGGCTTCCTAACCATTATAAAGTTGATAAAATAGCTGATATACAAGTTTTGTCCCCTATGAAGCGAGGTTTGCTTGGTACAGAAAATTTAAATCTCGAATTGCAGTCAGTACTAAACTATGCTAAGCTGTTTATAAAACGTGGTGCAAATAAGTATAAACTCGGTGATAAAGTTATACAGGTGAAAAATAATTATGATAAGGACATTTTTAATGGTGATATCGGCATTATAAGTGATGTAAATTTAGATGAGAACTCTATCATAGTAAATTTTGATGAGAATTTTGTAGAATATAAGTATCAAGAATTAGATGAGTTGGTTCTTTCCTACTCTGTAACGATCCACAAAGCCCAAGGATCTGAGTTCCTTATAGTGATTATTCCCATACATTTTCAAAGTCGGATAATGCTTCAAAGAAATCTTCTTTATACAGGGATTACAAGAGCGAAAAAGAGTATAGTTTTAATTAGGGATAAAAATGCTTTAAAATATGCAATCGAAAACAATGTATCAGGTGATAGGAAAACTCTATTAAAAGACAAAATAATTAAACAGTTCAAAACTATCACCCATAATCTTTCATAAATATGGCATCATTTTTCTCGTTACAGATAAGTGAATTGATTCCAACAGCGGCAAAAAAAGATAAACAGTACAAAATATTTATTCGCTATATTTTTCTTTGAAGTCGAGTGCCAAACTTTACGCCGTATAAAAATATTTTTTTAGAGAATTCTCGGATTAAATCCTGATATTCTATTTTAAGTTTGTTGACTATTGATTCATTGGGATTAAAATCCTTATTGTCTTTACGAATTTGTTCCTCGAACTCTTGAAGGTTATCTTCTAATTTATAAATGTGATCGAAATATTTTTTTAGAATACCGCCTTCTTGCTTAAATTCGTCTGCAATAGAATCCTCTAAATATTTTTCAGGATAGCCTGTTTTGCTTATATCATAAAATCCAAGTGTAAATTGATAAAAACAATCAGCAATTTTGTCTAGCTCTCCATCTATGTATTTTTCAATTCCATTTTTGTCCTCATGTATAAATTTCTTTATGTCCATACTAAATATCCCTCCCTTTACGATGCGTACGACAAATATCTATTAGTTATCCCAAAGATAACGTGCTTCTCTAATTGATCTTAACTCTATTTCTATTACTCTTGTCATAAAATTGTTGCAATATCCTTTGGTGTTTTTTATAACTATGCAAACTAAAGCAGTAAGGTTAAATAGAAATAGCCCTACAACTGCAGCTATAAAAATAGACATAACTACCCTTGGCACTATTTTTTTAATTTTATCGGATAAATTGCTATTTTTAAAAGAAAACATTTTTTATTCACTCACTTTATTATCTATATTTTGTGTTGCTAGGGTACTTGACTTTCTAAATTAAAATTTGAAATACTGCTTGACCCAATCGATAAATTTGTCAAACTTGTGGGTCAATCGGATTTTTAACAACTCTATTTTTGCCTCACGAATTACGCGATTGAAGTCTTCAGGTGTTTTTAATTCAGATACGATAGTTTTTAAAAACAATTCTGGAGAAGGCATACCATTTGGGAAAAGCCTACTTTTCACTATGTAAACTACCGGATCATCACTTTGAGACAAAAATTATAAAACATTATTAAAATGTACACAATCTTCAAATACATCTTTGGGTGGGGCTCCCGTTATTTCGCATAATTTTTCAAAGTCAGTTTTTATATCTCCATTTTTCTGACTGGCATTATTGTTTTCCATATTTTTACCTCTCCCTGCTTTCACAATTATTAACTCTTATTATTCTCATCTAAAATCAATTGGAATATCTGTTTTGAAGTTTGAGGATCACGGAGACATAGCCCTTCGGTTAAGCCTGTTATTAGAGACTGCACAAAAATTAAGGACACCGGGAAAAGAAGAAATGCCTCATCAATAGCTGACTATAGACGTTCTGCTTTTTCACTTCCGACAATTTCCTTAATTTGTTCAAACCTTTCTGAAGCTATCGCATAGTCAAGCATATTATAATCTATTGAATCTGATATCAATTCTTCTTTAAAGCTGTCAACTATATCTTTTAAGTAATTGAGTATAGTCTGGGAGGTGTACAATTCCGCCTTAGTATTTAATTCAAGGTTTTATCTCATTGTAAAGTTCATGATTTTTTCTATCTACACCTGAGCCACAGGCACTTAATGCGACAACTAATAGTTCTGAGTACATATTTTCACCTGTAAAAGCAGCATTGGATGCATAAGCAGAGCCAATGCTGTTTAACATTATTGATAAATACTCATCTAAATAATAGGATTTATCTCCTAATTCCTTTCTAATTTCACCTGCGATCCTCCAAAAATCTGCCATTGCCTTTCTTATTCC
>CAQJOC010000053.1:0-216 GCA_948815685.1 uncultured Eubacteriales bacterium
TCTTGAGCTGTATTTTGCATAGGGCTACCTATACTCTGGTTATTTGCACTGTCTTTATTTAAATCGTCAGTTTCACTGCTGTTATCAGAGTTCACATCTACATGAGGGCTTTCTCCACTGCTTGTAGCCCCTAGTTTATTAGATGTAGCCGTACTGTCAACCTTTTCATCATGTAATTCTCCCCCGGAATTTTTACTATTCGGGATATCTAAATCA
>CAQJOC010000053.1:226-875 GCA_948815685.1 uncultured Eubacteriales bacterium
TCCTTATTGTCTTTTCCTTTATCTTTACCAATTTTTTTAGATTTATCTTTTTCATCTTCGTCGTCATCTTCATTATTTTCCTCATCTTCATCATCGTCGTCATCGTCATTATCGTTTTCATTCTTACTTTTTCCTTTGCTACCTCTTTTAGCTTTTCCTTTTCCACCTGGTTCATCGCCATCATCATCTTCATCATCGTCTTCATTTTCATTATCGTCATCTTCATTGTCATCCATATCGTCTTCATCGTTTTCCTTATTTTTCTTTTTAGATTTATTCCAAAATTTATGTTTACCTTTTTTTGATTTCTCATCGTTTTCAGATTCGCCAGTCGGCGTATCATTGTTCTTCTCAATTTGGAGTTTTTCACCTAAGCAAGACAAAATTTTCCCCTCACTATTGTAATTACTTATATGGTGAACTTTGCCCTTAGAATTTGTTACCTTATTCAGCTGGTTCTCTAGTTTAACTGCTAATTTCGATATTTCTCTGAGAAAATTATCATATGCCCCATTAAGGTTAGAAGATGCCCCTTCATCTAATTTAGGTAGAGTTTTGCAAACTAAAGTAAAAATATTCGCCGTTACTCCAATTCTAAGAAAACTCTTTATTCCAGATGAAGTGTTTTTCAAATCCGCATGCAACGCTT
>CAQJOC010000053.1:902-3426 GCA_948815685.1 uncultured Eubacteriales bacterium
GTAATTGTTGTGCCTTGAGGAATTTCAGAATAAACGCCCCATGCTGGGACCTTTGCCTTTGTTCTCCATCCTTTACGTAAATTTATACTGTGAATTTTGCTTTTAATTTTATCGGCGTTATCATTAGAAGATATACCAAGCATATTTCTTAAAGTTTCAAATTGAGTCAATGACATAATTGTTCACTCCTTGCTTTGAGAGTACTTAATATACAATGATTTATTCAATTATAATCAAAAAACACATAAAAGTCAAATATTTTTATTAATTTTGTTTTTAAATATACACTATACAACTGATAAAATATAATCTACAGCATAGGAATTTATATACAATCGTGTGAAACCGGATAAAAAGAACATAGAGTAACGAAATCATCGTTAAATTACTTTGAACATTTAAATTGAAATAAACTTCAAAATTTTTTTATTTTTTTTACTTGCCTTTACTTTGAAACAAAAAACATCCCCAGAGTTGAAATAAAGCTAACCGGACAATGTTTTTTATAGGGTAAAAAATTTATGTGCCCCAAAAAGGCGTGGAATCGAAATTCAACCTTAAATTTTTTTGCGTTCAGTCTTTTTTTACAAAAGTGTGAAAAATATAAAGATTTTTTAAATTTAAACTTTTCTGATATAGGAATATTATTTAAATTTTTTAATAAATATAGTCATATACCTTGAGAAATGTATGATAAATTCACAGAATAAAAATAACAGATAGCTGGGGCCGGGCAGCAGCCTGGTCGTTTAGGTGGGGGTGAAAAAGGGACGGAATCGAAATCCGTCCCATAGGCTTTTGGATAAACCTTTTTTCGCAATTTTATAAAAATAATCAAAAAAATCAGACATTTTAATTTTTAATTTTTTATTTTTAATTTTTTATTTTTTTAAGATATTTAATTATGGCCATAACAAAATCCAGGGAGAGAAAAGCAAAGTGAATAAAAATGAAGAAGTTTCAATATTTAAAGAAAAAAATAGAAAAAACGAAAAAATAAAAAAAGGGAATATAGAAAATGTAAACATAACTTTTATCAGATTTTTTGTTTGCGTTTTGATATTACTATCTATTTTATTTGTTAAAAAAAGCAATAATGAATTATATCAAAAATTTAGAAATATGTATTTGAGCAACAATTATGAAATTATAAAAGGAGAAGTCATTATTAATCAGTTATCATTTTGGCTATCCTCGTTATGGGAATTCTTAAAAATTTGGACATTTAAGATTTTACGTTCGGTAACTTCCTGAACCGTAAATTTCACATTTTCAATTTCTACGTACGGATGTTCGCCTTGCTTAGGGATAGTTCCCAGTTTATCAATCATCAATCCTGCAATTGTATCACAGTCTGTATCATTGAATTTCAATCCGGTTAAATTTTCTATTTCTTCAAGAGAAGTATTTCCGTCTACAGTGAATGTGTTCTCATTTATACGCTTTATCTCAGTTTCCTCATGGTCATACTCATCCTGTATGTTCCCAACTATAGCTTCAACAAGGTCTTCCATTGTAACAAGCCCCTGAGTTCCTCCGTATTCATCCACCACAATTGCTATTTGCTTTCGGCTGGAAGTGAATTCGGCAAACAGCTGGTTACACCTTTTTGAATCGGGAACAAATATAACTTGACGCATTATATTTTTTAATTGTGTTTTTTCCGGTAGGTCAGAGCAGACATATTTTAGCAAATCTTTTACATAAACGACTCCCACAATGTTATCTATGTCTTCGTGATAAACCGGAATTCGTGAAAATCCGTTTTTTATCGCAACGGCAACTACATTATTTACGGTTTCTATATCTTCAATTGCTATAATATCTGTTCTATGTGTCATAACTTCTTTTACCGGAATATTATCAAAATCAAATATGTTTACTATCATATCTTTTGCACGTTCTTCAATTGTTCCCTTTTCTTCTCCGGCATCAACCATCATTAATATTTCTTCTTCGGTTACAGTTTGTTCATTTTTATTTGGGTCCATACCCATGACTCGTATAATTAAATTGGTAGATGCTGAAAGAAGTTTTATAAAAGGATTAAATATTTTAGATATAAATAAGAGCGTCCCCACGACAAAGAATGAAACAGCTTCAGCATTTTGAATTGCAATTTTTTTTGGGACCAATTCTCCCAATACTAAAGAAAAAAACGAAAGAACCAAAGTTACAATAAACATCGATGCAGCTTCACGTATATTCTGTGGAAGCCCCGTAAATTCTAAAAATGCAGCTAAAGGAGCTGAAAAACTTTGAGAAGCTGATGCTGAAGTTAAAAATCCGGATAAAGTTACACCGACTTGAATTGTTGCTAAAAAATCACTTGAATTATCAACCAATTTTAAAACTTTTATGGCACCTGAATGACCTTCCGCACCCATCTTTTTAATTTTTTTATCATTAAGAGTCACTATAGCAATCTCTGACATGGCAAAAAATGCGTTCAATAAAATTAGGAATAAAAGTATAATTATTTCTAGCATCTAATAATTTGCACTTTCAAATAAAATTAACAGTG
>CAQJOC010000053.1:3436-3695 GCA_948815685.1 uncultured Eubacteriales bacterium
CAATTCAGTAGCATATTTAACAGTGCTGACTCTCCTCTCGCTTCATTTCTTTATTAAATATGCTACTGAATTGACTATGATTTGTCAATAATCATATGAAAAAGTATAAATTTAGCTATAAATTCAAAATTTTAAATACATAAATTTTAAATGTATAAATAAGCTCATCTATTGTTTTTTAAAATTTATTTTTATTCCAAAAAACCATTTTTGAACTGTAAAACATACATTTTATGGTATAAACCTTTTTTTTGCATTA
>CAQJOC010000053.1:3705-8156 GCA_948815685.1 uncultured Eubacteriales bacterium
GTTCCTTGTTCAAAAATTTCTCCGTCATTCATAACAATAATTTTATCGGCATAGCGTATTGTACTAAGTCTGTGTGCAACTATAAATGACGTCATTCCCTGCATTAATGCCTTTAAACCTTTTTGGAGAAGGGCTTCCGTTCTTGTATCAACTGATGCCGTTGCCTCATCAAGTATTAATATTTTCCGTTTTGCAAGAATTGCCCTTGCAATAGTTATAAGCTGTTTTTCTCCTTGTGAAATATTATCCGAGGACTCGTTTATTACAGTTTCATATCCTTCAGGCAATGAATTTATAAATCCATCTGCACAGGCGAGTTTTGCGGCATTCTTTACTTCCTCATCAGAACTCCCAATTTTGCCATATCTTATGTTCTCCATTATTGTCCCTCTAAACATCCACGAATCTTGAAATACAACACCAAAAAGAGAAAAAAGGTCTTTACGTTTAAATTTTCTTATATCATACCCGTCAATTAATATTTTTCCGCTTTGTATGGGATAAAAGCCTGTTAAAAGTTTTGTAACAGTAGTTTTTCCCGCACCTGTCGGTCCTACAATTGCTATATTTTTTCCTGTCTCTACTTTTAAAGAAAAGTTTTTTATTGCAAAATTCCCACTTCCATAGGTAAACATTAAATTTTTAAATTCAACTTCTCCGTTTATTTTAAATGTTTCACCGTTTAAATCCTTTATATCTCCATCTTTCGTTATTTCTAAACTATCAATCTCATCTTCTGGAATCTCATCTTCTTCAAGAAATTCAAAAACCCTCTGTGCAGCAGAAAAAAGCTGTTGTATTGTTCCGGATATTCCGGTTACGGATGACAGTGGTTTCATAAACTGATTTGAATAATTTAAAAAGGCAAAAATATCCCCTATGGAAATTCCCCCACTTATTGCGAGATGTCCCCCGATAACACACAAAATCACATATGTTAAACTTGACATAAATTCCATAATTGGAGAAACAAAACTTGATAAAAAGTTTGCTTTCCATTCTAGATTATACATTTTCTCATTTAACTTATTGAATTTTTCGATAGAAACCTTTTCTCCACTAAATGCTTTAACCACACTATGCCCGAAATACATTTCTTCTATATGCCCGTTCATTTTTCCCAGCTGTATTCTATAATCTTTGAAATACTTCTGTGTAAAATTTACAAGTAAGAATACAAAAAATAAACCTATTGGTGTACCTAAAAATGATACAAAAGTCATTTGCAGGCTAATCGAAATCATCATGTAAACTATACCTACAAGCATTACAACCGAAGAAATTATTTGAGAAAGACTTTGTGTAAGAGTTGAAACCAGAAGTTCAACATCATTTGTGATTCTCGATATCACTTCTCCATACGTCTCTTTGTTAAAATATCTAAGTGACAGTCTATCTATTTTTTCCGATATTTCTTTTCTCATTTTATATGTAAGACTTATCGAGGCATTTGAAATTAAATAACTCGAAACACATGAACATCCTAAAAAGAAAGAATACATAGTAAAAAGGAATGTAAGCAATTTTAATATATATTCAAAATTCATACTTCCACCGGACATTGCTGATGCAGCTCCCTCAGAAAGAGCATTCATAAGTTTACCTGACAATTTAGGCCCAATTATATTCACAAAAGCTTCCGGCAAAGATAACGCGGCAGAGGCTATAAGTTCATATTTATATTTTGAAGAAAACAAAAATATTTTTTCCCAAATTTTTTTATCTTTTAATTTTTTATCTTTTAATTTCTCATCTTTTAATTTTTCATTTCCTAATTTCTCATTTCCTGATTTTTCGGCTACTTTCATATGTTCATCTCCTCTGCAGCTTGAGATATAGCAATTTCTTTATAAACTTTGCATCTTTCCAAAAGTTCTTCATGAGTTCCCTCTGCTAAAATTTCACCTTTATCGAGCACAATTATTTTATCTGAATTCATAACTGTACAAATCCTTTGTGAAACTAATATAACAAGCGAATTTTTAGTAATTTCCGACATATTTTTTCTTATAATGAAATCGTTTAAAAAGTCCATCGACGAAAAACTATCATCAAATATATAAATAGGTGTATTCCTAAGTAAAGCTCTTGCTATACAGATTTTTTGTTTTTGGCCTCCAGAAAAGTCTTTGCCCTCTTGCGAAACTTTTCTTTTAAGCCCTTTATCCGCGTCTAAAAAGTCCGAAATCCGACATATTTCTATGCATTTGTTAAGTTTTTCCGCATCTACATCTTTGTTTCCGTATCGAAGATTATATTCCATATCGCCCGTGAATAAAATATTTTTCTGTGGTACATACGTTACCTTTTTTCTTAGTTCTTCTTGTGAAACTTGCTTGATATTTATGCCATCTATTAAAATTTCACCTGATGTAACATCATAAAATCTAGGAATCAAACTTACCAGTGTTGATTTTCCCGAACCCGTCGCACCTATTATCGAGACTACCTGACCTTTTTCGGCGGAAAAGTTTATATTTTTAAGAACGGAGTTTTCCTCTTTACCATAAGTAAAAGAAACGTTTTTAAAGCAAATTTCCCCTTTAAAATTTTCATTAAAAGTTTTGCATATTTTTGCATCTTTTACCGAAGGTTCTAAATCTAAAACTTCCAAAATTCTGTTTATTGATATAAGGGCATGAGGAATAGAAAAAAGCATCATTACAAGCGTTAAAAAAGCCCCTATAACCATTGAAGAATACTGTACAAAGGCCATTAAATCCCCAATTTGCAGCTTTGCTTTGGCAATTTGAGAAGATCCCAACCAAATAATTAAAAGACTTAAAAAATTCATGGTTACTATTAAAATAGGAGAAACTCTTAAAATCAGCTTGTTTACATAGGAAGATATTTCCGAAAGTTCCACATTAATATTATCAAATCTGGTTTCTTCCAGTTTGATATTTCCGAAAGCATTTGTAACCATTATACCTGAAAGGCGTTCTCTTATAACCAAATTAAATTTATCTAGAAGTTTTTGCATAAGCTCCATTTTGGGTAAAACCAATATCAAAACAATAAAAATTATTAAAGAAGAAACAACCGCACCTAGAAGTATCGTCCAGCTAAGTGATATGCATTTATTAACAGCCATAATCATTCCTCCAACAAACATTACCGGAGGAATAAATATTAAAACGCCAGACATTATTGTTTCTTTCATTTGACCAACATCATTTATAGTTCTTGTAATAAGAGAAGAAGTTTCAATTTTATCAAATTCTTTCTGAGAAAAACTTTCTACTTTATAAAAAATATCCTTTCTGAGATTCATAAGTATTCCGGCGGACATCTTAGACAGAAAATAACTTTCGGAAACGGTAAGTGCCAAAGAAACAGCTGTAATAGCCAGCATAATAAGACCTATTTTTATTATATAATTTCTTTGTATTTTACTAACATCCATTTCTAGGTCAAGATACACCTGCTTATTGAAAGCAGCCGCCGCTTGATGAATGTCAAAATTTGTTGAAGATTGTTCGTCCAATTCTTTTAGCTTTTCGGGTGTAATATGTTGAAAATCGGACACTGCCTCGTAAAGACTATCCAAATCCACATAAAACTCATTTTTATTCTGCAAAACAAATTCTTTACTTTGGCCTTTATTATTTAAATATTTAAAAAGTCTGGATATACATTTAAGAAAAATATTATTTAGGCTGTTAAGCGCTTTTTTTGAATTATAAAACTCGCTTTTAAGGACATATATTTCTTTTTCTATAACTTTAGGATATTTTTCAATAAAAATTCTAAATCTCTTATCAGGTTGAACTTCTTCTTTTCCATCTTGATTTTTTAAATCAACAAACTCATAAGATTCATTTACAATCTTTTTTTCATTATCATCCATAAATAAAGATAAAAGGTTATGTGTATATACGCTCATAGCTTCAGGAGAAGCATTTTCTATTCCACTTTGTCTTATTCCTACATCGACTATATCTGCCATAAAATTTGGAAGAAACAACGCACATATCTGCCCTACCAAAAATCCGCAAATAATAAAAATTAAAGTCTTATTATATGGTTTTACATATTTAAAAATTTTTCTCAATTTTTTAAGCATTTTCATTTATTCCTTTACTTTATTATTAACTTTAATTTTATCCCCGAATTTGTGCTCTTTAATTTTTACTTTCTTAGAACCTATACACACAAAATCGCGGGAAAAATTTCAGTCCTTTTTAAGTCTTTTTTCAGTCTTATTATAAAATAATTATAATAAAAAAGTGCATAAAAAATTTAATAAATTAATTGCTATTTTTTATCTCATCACGAACTTATAAAAACTATAGAGTTTGAAAAGACAAAATGAAAGGGATATATAAATGAACCACTATAAGCATATTAATATAGAAGAAATAAAATTTACTGAGATTAGCATCGAAAAGTAAAAAAACTGAGAGATAGCACTAGGCCTTGTCTGAAACATAAAAACAAACTATATATTT
>CAQJOC010000054.1:0-5686 GCA_948815685.1 uncultured Eubacteriales bacterium
CCCTAGTACGAGAGGACCGGGATGGACGCACCTCTGGTGAACCAGTTGTCATGCCAATGGCACAGCTGGATAGCTAAGTGTGGTTAGGATAAACGCTGAAAGCATCTAAGCGTGAAGCCATCTTTAAGATTAGATATCCATTAGCGTCAGCTAAATAGAACCCTTGTAGACTACAAGGTTGATAGGGAGGGAGTTTAAGTATAGCAATATATTTAGCTTACCTTTACTAATTGTTCGATTCCCTTTCCTTTCTTTTTATTCTTTTTTTCTTCCCTTTACTTTTTTGGTCTTGATTAATTTAGCTGATACTCTAAATGTGAGTGTTGGTTTTTTTTATTCAAATAAAGAAAAAATACGACAAAATATTTATATTAATTTACAGAATTTTGTAAAAAACAGAAGAAAGTTTTACATACTATCATTTTTGGCAATTATACTCTTGCAAATTGTTTATTAATTAGTTATAATATATATAGTGAAATATGAATTTTGTATTAGTCATTAAGAAATGAGGGGTTATATGTCAAATAGGCTGTTTCAGGGGATAATTCATCAAATGGGAGATACTTTAGAAAGAAGTATTGGAGTAATTGATGAGTCTGCGGCTATAGTAGCTTGTAGTGAATTGGGAAAAATAGGAGAAATAAATTCTTCGATAGATTTCGCATCGCTGGCAGTATCTGATATTATGACTGTAAATGGATATACATATAAGTGCTTTGGTAATTCTTCTCGTCCGGAGTATGCGGTTTTTGTTTATGGAGCAGATGAACTTGCTAGAAAATATTGTATTCTTTTAGCGGTTGCAATGGGCAATGTAAAGCAATATTATGATGAAAAATATGACAAAGTTAATTTTGTAAAAAATGTTTTGTTAGATAACGTTTTACCGGGCGATATTTATCTTAAAACAAGAGAATTGGGATTTACTACGGATGTAAGCCGAGTTTGTATAATTATAAAAACCTTATCGAAATCGGATGCTTCTGCCTATGAAGTAATTCAAGGTTTATTTCCTGATAAAACTAAAGATTTCGTTGTTAATATAAATGAAACAGATGTTGCGTTGGTTAAAGAATTAAATTCCGACATAGATGAAAAAGATGTAGAAAAATTAGCAGCCTCAATATTTGACACATTATCTGGCGAATATTACATAAGAAGTGTAGTAGGTATAGGAACAACTGTTACTGGAATTAGAGAGCTGGCACGTTCTTTTAAAGAAGCACAGGTTGCCATAGAAGTTGGAAAAGTTTTTGATACAGAAAAGAGCATAATTGCTTACAATCACTTAGGTATCGCTAGATTAGTTTATCAATTACCCGTTACCCTTTGTGAGGCCTTTTTGAAAGAAGTATTCAAAAAAGGTCCGGTCGAATCAATGGATCAGGAGACTTTATTTACAATTCAAAAATTCTTTGAAAATAGTTTGAATGTTTCTGAAACTTCCAGAAAATTATTTGTTCATAGAAATACCTTAGTATATAGATTGGAAAAAATTAAAAAAATTACCGGTTTGGATTTGAGAGAGTTTGAAGATGCGATTGTGTTTAAAGTTGCATTGATGGTTAAAAAATATTTAATGTCTAATCCGGTTAGATATTAAGATTATAGAAGCAAGTTGGGGAGTGCCGTCTTATTAAAAGGCGGCATGGTTGATTTAGAGAGGCGGCGACATTCGTAATCATGATAGAATTTCAAAATGTAACCAAAGTGTATGACAACACTACAGTTGCCTTAAAAAACTTGACACTACAAATTGATGATGGAGAGTTTGTATTTGTAGTTGGTGCATCGGGTTCAGGGAAAAGTACATTTTTGAAGCTTATTATGAAAGAAGAAACGCCACTTGAGGGAAAAATAATTGTTAACGGCGTTGATATTACAGAAATGAAAAAATCTCAAATTCCTTATTTAAGAAGAACGATGGGGATTGTTTTTCAAGATTTCAGACTAATTGAAAAAATGACTGTTTATGAAAATGTGGAATTTGCTATGGATATTATAGGAGCTACCACTAAAGAAAAAAGGAAAAGAGTACCGTATGTATTGGGATTGGTTGGGTTATCGGATAAGGCTAGGAGACGTCCTTCGGAACTTTCGGGAGGAGAAAAGCAAAGAGTTGGTATGGCACGTGCACTTGTCAATAATCCACATATGATTATTGCGGACGAGCCTACAGGAAATATTGATCCATCTATGTCTTATGAAATTGTTGAACTTTTAGGAGAAATAAACAAATGCGGGACCACAGTAATTATGGTAACTCATGATATTGATATAGTAAAAAAATTTCCATTTCGGGTTATTGAAATTTCTAAAGGTGAGATTAAGAGTGACACAGGAAGGCGGTCAGATGTCTCATGAAACTGATTTCCATAAAATATTTTTTAAAAGAGGGGTTTAAAAATGTTTGGATTAATGGTATGATGTCTATAGCCTCAATTCTGGTTATGGTTTGCTGCATGATTTTGACGGGAAGTGCAGTGCTGATGTCAGCGAATATAAGCTTTACGCTGAAAAGCATAGAAGGTAAAAACAGTATAACGATATATTTGGATAAGGAGGTTACAGCCGGACAAGCTTTGAGAGTAGGAGAAAAAATTGCAGAAGTTCCGAACATTGTTACTTGTGATTACTATCCGCGTGAAGAAGCAGCGAATCGATATAAAGATATGATGGGCCCATTTTTCCAGAGTTTTCAAGGAGATAAAAATCCATTCCCTGATGCGTTTCACATTACTATGGAAGACCTTTCACGATATGAAGAAACGGTAGACAAAATTAAAGCTATAAATGGTGTAAAGTCAATAAGTGATAGAAGTGAAACAGCCAAAAAGCTGACAGAGCTTAATAGTTTGGTTGCAAATGCAGGATTTTGGATTGTCATATCATTAGGGGCAGTTTCGTTGTTTATTATTTCAAACACAATTAAAGTAACAATGCATAATAGAAGATTTGAGATAAACATCATGAAATCTATCGGGGCTACGAATTGGTTTATAAGGATACCGTTTATTGTAGAAGGTATGACTATTGGATTAATTTCCGCATTAGTTTCAACAGGAATTTTAAAACTTGTTTATGAAGAAATATTAAATATAGTAAACAAAATCATCCCATTCAGAGGAGTATCGTTTAATGAATTAATTTTACCTGTTTTTCTGAGTTTTATAGTAGCGGGAGTAATGGTTGGACTCATCGGCGGGGGGATATCAGTAAGTAAGTATTTAAAGAAAGAGGGTGGCGATGTTGTTGCTTGGTAAAAAATTAAAAGCAATATTGGCTTTGGTAATATCTGGGGCATTTTTGGTACCGTTTATGTTACAGCCGGTGGCAAAAGCTGAGGTGGATGTAAATAAAAGTTCGGCAGCAATGGATGCTTTGAAATTGAGGAATGAGGAGCTCAAAAAAGAGTTACAGGAATCCAAGGACAGCATTAGACAGGAAGGGGACAAAAAAGCTGAGCTTGATAAACAAATAAAAATAGTTAAAGAAGAAATAGACAATTCAAATCAGTACATATTAAAACTTGAAAAAGAGATAAGCGAGCTTGAAGAGCGAATAGATGCTATCAATAAGGATATGGAAGAAAAATTAGAAATACTCAAAGAAAGTTTATATTCCATATATGTTGCCGGCGATGTTTATGCCATCGATATTATTTTGCAGGCCAAAACTTTCGAAGACTTTTTAGACAAAGCTGATATGATTAGTTCAGTGAGTGATACAATAAATGGAATAATTGAGCGTTTGAATGCAAGTCTTAAAGAAATAGAAGAAACCAAAGAAGCTGTTGAATTTAAAAAGACGCAGGCTGAAGCTGAAATGAAAAATTTAAAAGAAAACCAAGACAGTTTGCAAGTTTTATTTGACGAGAGTGAGGCTATTCTTTCAGAACTTCAGAGTGAAGAACAAAATGTAAAAAAGCACATTGATGAAAATGATGAAGAATTAAAAAAAATTGAAGCAGAGATAGAAAGATATTATGAACAGCAGAGGATAAAAGCTGAACAGGAAAGACGCAGAAAAGAAGAGGAAGAACGTCAGAAACAAAGTGGGACAAGTACCTCGGGGTCAAGCAGTAGTTCAAGTAGCTCAAGTAGTAGTTCAGGTCAAGTATTGGGAACAGGGAATTACATCTGGCCGGTTCCGGGATTTACATATATTTCATCTGATTATTATGACACTGTGGGCAGAAGTTCAATGCATGGAGCGATTGATATTGCTGGAGCAAAGATATATGGTTCAAAAATAGTAGCGGCTGACTCGGGAGAAGTAATTTTTGTAAATTCAACAGGCTGGGGAGGTGGCTATGGACTATATGCCATCATAGATCATGGAAATGGCAAGTCCACACTTTACGCGCATATGAGTGGGGTAGCTGTTCAAAAAGGGCAAAAAGTCCAAAAAGGACAGGTTATTGGATATGTAGGAAGTACGGGTAACTCAACAGGTCCGCATTTACATTTTGAAACTCGTCTTTATGGAAAAAAATATAATCCGATGACTGAGTTACAAAAATAATTTTTTGGAGGACAAGCCTTGAAGATTTTGAGACAAAAACTTACTGTAGGTGTTGTTATAGCTCTCGCTTTTATAGCGGGAGCTGTGGCGTATTCGCTGGGATATAGTATTGCGATGAAAAAATTTAATGAGATTGTGGCATATATTCAAGAAAAAGAAACAATGTATGCAAAATTAAGCGAAGTAGATAGAATTATCCGCCAAGAGTATATAGGCGATATTGACGAAAATAAGCTTATTTCCGGCATTTGTTCCGGGTATGTTTCAGGCTTAAAAGACTCGTCTTGTATGTATTTATCAAAAGAGGAATATAAAAAGTTTATCTCTAAAAAAAATTATGATGAAAATTGTGTAATTTATGAAAATATTGATGACCAGATCGGATATATAAAAATTAATGCTGTTATTCCCGAAACAGGTAGCATATTTTATAATGCAATAAAAAAATTATACGCTAATAATGTGACAAAAATAATTATTGATATAAGAAATTTATACGGGATGGATTTAGAATCAATAGGGAAGTGTCTTGATTCGGTAACAGAAAAAGGACATTTGATAAGCACAATAGATAAAAAAGGCAATAAAAAGATAGTTTATAAGACAAATTCGGATAGAATAGATTTACAAATTGTAATTATTATGGATGATTCCACAGAGGGAACGCCTGAATTAATAGCTTCTGCGTTAAAGGACTCAGGGAATGGCAAATTGGTTGGAGAAAAGACAAAGGGAAATGCTGTAATGCAAAAAGCAATTGCTTTATCTGATGGTTCGGGGATTATTTATACGGCAGCGTATTATGTAACACAGAAAGAAAACATATTAAAAAATGGAGTTGAGCCGGATATTGTTTCAAAACTTAGCAGTGAAAAAAAAGAACTTTTAAAAAACGGGAATCTTCGCAAAGAAGAGGATGATCAGTTTAAGGAGGCAATAAGGAGTTTTAATTGACTATGAAAATTGGTGATGAATCCAGTGGATTTAAATTCCCTTTTAGAATTTGATTGTAAAGTTGAATATGTGATATTCAGGAATGAAATAAATGGTTACACGGTTTTAGAAGTTAAAGTTCAAGATAAAAAGACTGTTGCCGTGGGTAAAATGCCGTGGGTAAATACAGGTGAGAGTTTGCACCTTGTTGGAAGGTGGAAGTCTC
>CAQJOC010000054.1:5698-7865 GCA_948815685.1 uncultured Eubacteriales bacterium
AAAGATTTATGCCTTCGGATTGTGAGGCTATTGCAAGTTATCTTTCATCGGGAATAATTAAAGGAATAGGAAAGAGGATGGCAGAAAAAATTGTGGACAAATTTGGTGAAGAAACTTTAGTTATATTGGAAAATTATCCGAATAAAGTTTGTGAAATTAATGGTATAAGTCTACAAAAAGCAAATAAAATATCTAAGCAGTTAAAAGAAATTATAAATGTAAAAAATTTAAGTGAAAATTTAAAAAAATATGAAATATCTCCCGAAGAGACAATAAAAATATATATAAATTTAGGTGAAAATGCTATACAGATGGTAGAGGAAAATCCCTACATACTCTGCAAAAATGAAATAAATTTAGATTTTGAAAAAGTTGATATTATTGCTCAAAAAATGAATAAATCTAAAGATGACATTAATCGTATTGGTGAAGGAATTATACATATTTTAAAGCATAATATGAAAAATGGGCATACATGTTTGCCGATTGAAAAACTTGTTCCGGTAGCTTCAAAATTTTTAAATGTTTCTGATGATTTGGTTTTAGAACAAATACAAGATATGACTGTAAAGGATAAAATTAAATTACAAGAGTTTAATGAAAAAAAGTTTATATTTACTAAAAAGTTATATGATTCCGAATCTTATTGTGCTATAAGAATAAAGATGATTTTAGGTTATCCGTTTAAAGCTATAAAAAATATAAAAAATAAGATACAAAGAATTGAAAAACAATGGAAAATCGAATATTCCGAATCTCAAAAAGAAGCAATAAAAGTAGCATTATCAGGAGGAATTTTTGTTCTTACTGGAGGCCCGGGGACAGGAAAAACAACGACACTGAGGGCAATTATTGAAATATTGGAAGCAAATGGGGAAAAAGTTTTTATATCGGCACCGACAGGGCGGGCGGCACAGAGAATAACGGAGTTAAGCCAAAAGGAGGCTCAAACGATTCATAGGCTTTTGGAAGTCCATTGGGATGCTATGGAAAATCCGATTTTCAGAAAAAATGAAGAAAATTTATTAGACTGTGATGCTCTTATTTTAGACGAAGCTTCTATGGTGGATTTGTCTTTGTTTGAGGCTTTGATAAGAGCGTTACCCTTAGGGGCATAGTAGGGGATTCGGATCAACTGCCATCAATAGGTGCAGGCGATATTTTGAGAGATTTAATATCATGTGGGGCAGTACCGGTTGTAAGACTTAAGGAAATTTTTAGACAGTCCAGAAAAAGTTTAATTATAATGAATGCTCACAAGATAGTTTGCGGAGAAATACCGGAACTTAAAGTTAAGGATAATGATTTTTTCTTTCTTAAAAGAAGCGATGTTTATGAAGTTCGTGATACGGTACTGGATTTATATGGCAAAAGGCTTCCCAAAAGTTATAATTATAATCCTATTACTGACATACAGATTTTAACACCGGGGCGAAAAGGAGTTCTTGGAACGCGCAGTTTGAACATTTGTTTACAAGAATATATAAATCCTAAGTCCGGAGCTAAAAGAGAAATTAATGTAAATGGCTTTATACTTAGAGAAAATGATAAGGTAATGCAGACCAAAAATAATTATGATATATATTGGGAAAAAGAGGATGGTTCATGTGGAGAGGGAATTTTTAACGGAGACATCGGAATAATTTTAGAAATTGATTTGACTTCGTCATGCATTGCTATAAAATATGATGATAAAATTGCTGTTTATGAACTAGAAGAGGCAACAAACTTAGAACTTGCATACGTTGCAACGGTTCATAAAAGCCAAGGGAACGAGTTCAATGCTGTAATATTACCCTTGTTTGGGAAAAATCCGAAACTACATTATAAGAATTTATTGTATACAGCAGTGACAAGAGCAAAATCGCAGCTTATCATTGTGGGTTCAGAGGAAACTATCAGAGATATGGTGAAAAACGATAAAAGAACAAAAAGATATTCGGGACTCAAAGATTTTTTACTCGAGGACTTTTCAGCTGAGGACAGATAAGAAAAAGTGCTGAAGAACAGGTCCTAGGGCTTGTCTGAAAAATAAAATAAATTATTTATTTTAGCCAAAGCACAGAAGAAGCAAGATAGAGAAAAGCAAGAAAAGAGGCGTCTAGCTTTGATGATGATATGCCACCTCCTAAGTAGACAAAGGAAATAACGAAAATCTACTTAGGAG
>CAQJOC010000055.1 GCA_948815685.1 uncultured Eubacteriales bacterium
AATAGAATAAATTTTGGAAACATTTCGAGAAAAATCAGAATATTTTTCAATCAGATCTTCAACATATTTAATAATTGATTCTAAAATAGCTTTTTTGTTGCTCAAAGACAGATTGGATAGTTCAGTATTCAAGTCTGATTTAATGCGTTCCAAAGGAGATATTACTTTGCTTTTAAGATCTGATTCAGTCTGCTTGTCTAAATTTTTTTTCTTTAAGTAAGGTTCATTCATCTTCGAGTACAACTTAGAAGACAGAGTTTCATATTCATTATTTAACTTTTCATAATTAGATTTAAAATTATTCCAATCATCGTCCGTTCCGGTAAAATTATCCGGTTTCTGAATACTTTTCAAATCAGAAAAGCCCCCTTGAAGCCCTCTGTATTTATTACGAATATTGTTCATTTGCATCTCTAATTTTATATATCTTTTTTCATCCGGGTTTGTATATAACTTATCAAATTTTTCATAATATTGCTCCATGATTTTTTCTGCTAAACCTTTAAGACTTCTAATTTCCAATAGACTATCGGATACAACAGATGAAAAAGGGGAAGGCAAGGAATAATCATTCACTTTTTTAATCAATTCATCTAAAGTTTTACTAGATTTGAGGGATGACCAGCTTATGTCGGATAAATCTAATGCTTTATTATCTTTTTCAGGATTCTTGGTCGAGACACTATCAGACTTAACCGAAGGCGTGGCCGAATCTGCCGCCGAAACATTAACTGACATATTCGCAGTCGATTTTTTATGAGACTTACCTGTATGTGTCGACTTATGGGCAGAAACCGTAGCATCTTTATGTTTTTTATTTTGATGTTTGGTAGAGCCAGCAGCAACTGGCTTTGAACCGTTTTTCGGATTGCCGGAAGGAGTAGAACCAGAATTCAATTTACCGGTAACATTATTCGTCGGTTTTTGCTTGGTTTTTTGAAAGGACACAGTTTTGCCCGAAAGGCTAAGTGAACCCAAATCTGAGGGCGCCTTAGAAACAGTATTTTTATCTATATTACTATCATCATGTATATTTTTGGGATATTTTTGATGAAAATTAATTAAATAATCATCATTGTAGGTTACTTTGCTATTGTTTGCATATTTTTTTATATGATTATCTGCTACCGAAGATACCATTTCGTTAAAATATTTATCAAAATCGAGATTTTTAAAATCAAGTTTTTTTATAAATGTTAGAACCTTAACTGCAAACATACTGTTGTTATTCATTTCTTTAGCTCGGTTACTATAGATATCTATTATTGGTTTTAATTGAGCCTGTAATTGTTGATTCACAAATTTTTCGGTATCCTGACAGCATCTCAAAATCTCATTAGATATCTCAGAATTGATCTTATTTAAATTTTCTTCAAAGCTCTTCAATTCAATATATCTCTTTTTTATTGCATCCCAGTTAGACTTACCACTTACAAAATTTGAAGGCATCGGTACCTTCATCAAAGCACTCCGCTCAGATACTCGCAAGGAAGGGTATTTTGTTTGTAAATAGTTCAAATTTTTTTTCATGTCATCTTGTCTGCTTAAAACACCAATAGTATCATTGGTTTCATATATTTTTTCTAATTTTCCCATTTGCATTTTTACTATCGCTGCCATATTACTTATTATATTTCTAATTTTTCTCACTTCCGACAATATAGCATTATCATTTAATGCACCTGCTTCAGCAAGAAGGTCATCCATAGTTTGAATCATATTTTTCTGTGAATTTACAATAGGCTTAAAGCTATAGCTAGACTGAAAATCATTGGTTTGTCTATTCATATTTCCCTTAACTGATTTTATTAGTTCTTTATTTTTGTTAAAATCAGCCGAAGATATCTGTCCATTGTGGGCTACATTTGTATTTTTGTTATTATTGTTCGCTTGTGTTTTTTTAGTAACCAAAGGTCGGGTATTATCGATACCAAATGTTACCTTTTTGTCAGATGTTGAAGTAGGCTTTTGAGAAACGGTAGATTTCAGGATACTCACCGGTGGCTTCTGAGAATTCATTGCCGACTTACTGCTATTGATAGACGTGGATTCGGAAACAGTCGCATTGTTGGGAGATGATTTTTTTTCAATTGTCGTCGAGCTATTATTCGAGTCGGATGATTTATTTTTAGGTTGGATATATGGGACTTTGTCGATTTTGCAATTAAAAAGATCTTCAACAGATACTTTTTTATTATCAGGTGTAATATAACTTGTCTCTAAATTCCCATTAGACGTGGTTGTATATTGATTTTTTAAGGTGGTGTTTTCTGCTTTTAATCTATTCTGTTTTTCTAGTCCTTTTTGGGTTATCTGGGTCAACACTTGGTCATATGTTTTTAATGTGGAGGCATCAATAAATTTAGATTGCTTAGCAGATGCTAAATCCTTTTTCATAGTTTGTATTACTTGAAATCCTAGCTTACATTTGTGTAATTCTTGGCAATTATTGAAAGCTTTATTTAAAATTTCTTCTGGAGTCATTATTATTCGTCCCTTTCTATTACAATACAATTTAAAATTGCTTTATAATTATATAGTTTTGTGTTTATTATATATAATAATTACACAAAAATCAATATATTTTTTGAGTTTTTATGGATAATAATAGTAAAAATATAACTTTAATATTATAAATTAATAAATAAAACTCAGAATCAATTCAACTTTATGGATAATTTTTATTGAAATTATGAGCCCTTGATAATAAGCTTGTCCTAAAATAGCAATGTCGTAGTTATAAATGGCAGAAATTAAAGAAATTCCTTAAAAGATGTTTTTTATGCTTATTGTGATAACGTCCTTAAAGGATGTTAAACCGCTTTATACTGCGATTGATATGTCCGATATAGATTCTGTAGCCGGAAATTTGTTTGTTAAGGAAACACCTCGCAAAAATTATTTAGCGACAATGCCTCATTAAATTTTTCAACAAATTATATAACATATACATATCAATATTTATTAATTGTCAAAAATTTTATTATTATATAATTAAAAATATGCCTACAAATTTTATATATATCTTTTGTACAGTGTTTCCTTAAATTTTGTAGATATATTTTGTGAAGTATTCCCTTAAAAGTTTTTTACCTTCGGGGCACCCCGTTTTGACCTTCAAAAAGCGAAAATATTACGAAATTTCTTTCACTTAAACTGATCTTGTTAACTTTGGTATTGAAACCGCCTCTAGTCTTTCTTATTGATTGTTTCTCTTATTTTTTAAGCTCTGGTTTGCATCCTAATGAACTTTTACATAAGCCAAATCTAAGTAAAAAAAATTCGTCTTTTTATAGAAATTAGTCCAATTTTTTGTAAATATACATGACTTCCAGACAGCCCCTAGTATATCCACATCCTTTTTTGTATGAACAGACCCTAAAAGATATTTTTACCAATTAATATATTTATTTAAGTATTAGATATCTTTGTGCAATATATTAATTATGTTAGGATTTCTGATAATTCTCCTTGCCAAATAAAGAGAGCCGAAAATTAAAACAGCTGTATTTTTGTTAGATTTTTGAATAGCATACTTTATTGCTTGTTCAGGTTCAGCTATGGGATTTACGTTGTTATGAAAACATCTAACGGTATTTGTTAACTTGTCCAGAGGCATTGTCCTTGGGAACCTCGGAATTTCTACCGGAATTACTTCTGAAAACAGTGGTAAAATTTTTGAAAACTCTGATATGGAGTTTTTATCTTTGCACATTCCAAGAATTCCTATAACATTTTTCCCTTTCAGATATTTTTCAATAAATAAAGTCAACGAATGAAATCCCGCCTCATTATGAGCACCATCTAAAATTATCAACGGATTTCTGGAAAGAATTTCTAATCGGGCGTTGATAAATGCAGACTCCATGCCGGCTTTTATTGCTTCCTCCGGTATTTTAATCTCTCTTTTTAAAACGTCTATAACAGTTAATGCCGTTAAAGCATTTTCTAGCTGGTGGTCTCCCAAAAGATTCATTTTTAATTCCATACCTTTGTATTTAAAAACAGTCCCATTTTCCATATCAGATGATATAAGTTCTATATCAGATACATTAGGAATTACAAACTCACTTAAATTATTTTCTGCGGTTTTACGTATAATATCATAAATACGCTTATCTTGTCCTGCAGATACTACAACCGGTCTTTTAGGTTTTATAATTCCGCTTTTTTGAAATGCAATATCTTCTAATGTATTTCCCAATGTTTTCATATGGTCAAACGATATCGAGGTAATAACAGATACCAAAGGATTTTCTATTATATTGGTTGAATCTTTAAATCCGCCAATACCTGCCTCCAATACCGAAATATCACATTTATTTTTTTTAAAATGGTCAAGAGCCGAAATTGTAATTACAGTGAATTCACTTATTCCTTTTTATCTTTAAGAATCTTAGGACCATATTCCATAAGTCTATTGCGAATATCTTTATAGTCTTCAAATGACATGGGAATATTATTAATTTTAATTCTTTCCATAAAGGACTTAACCGAGGGTGATGTAAAAAGTCCTGTTTTGTATCCGCTATGCATCAAAATCGAAGATATCATAGTGGATACCGAGCCTTTACCATTTGTACCTGCAACGTGTACAAATTTCATTCCGTTTTGTGGGTTGTCAAATAAATTAGACAGTAGATATTTAATTATATCCGAACGTATAAAAAGAGCACTTGAATTGACATCTTCAAAAATATCGCCATTCATTTTATAAATCATCTCTTCCTGATATGAATTTTTTCTTATTTGAATAACCAGAGCTCAATATTTTAGGGGACATCAAATTATAAACACTATCTATTCGTTGCTCTTTTTGGAATATAAGCTGTCCCTGATTATCTAATTTTTTATAATCACGATATCGTGAAATTATAGGCAAATTAGTTAGCTTCTTAGATAATTTTAAGATTTCCATTCCTTTTTTATTGCTCCCTAAAAGTTTTATATATGGCAAATGCAAAGTTTGGTCTGATTTTAATATACCTAAAAAAGCACACATTATTATTCTTTTTATACGAGATTTAGTATATCTTTTTGTAGATACTTTTGAAATTAAATCTTCCAAAGACACAGCACTGGAAGCTAATTTTAAAATTCTGTTTTCCAATCCCTCGCTTATGTCTGGTATTAAAGAAAAATCTGATTTTGACATATATCTTAACTTATAAAGTATAGCTAAATCCAACGAATCTAAACTGACGGGAACAAAAGATTCACTTATTTGTTCCGAAATTATTTTGCGACAGCCGTGGGGAACGTAATCATACCAATTATTATTTCCCTCCTTTATACATTTTCTCAAATATGAAGAGCTACAAATGTTTTCTAAAGGATATTTTAAATCATGATTTGCACCAATTCGCTTAACAGTAACAGGTTTTATAGATGAATTTAATTTTTTTAATGCTTTAAGATATTCTAACGCTAAAATATTATTTGGGTTTTGAATAATTTTTGCATATTCTTCACCTAAAAAATCTTTCACTGACAGTTCGGTTGATAAGGCAAACGAATATCCCTTATTAAGATATAATTTTACACTGTCATTAGCTTGACCGGATAGCATAAATTCACTAATTTTGTCAAGAATCGATAAATTTCCACATTCGCTTCCAAATATAAGATTATCGACACAACCTAAATTTTCTGCTATGCTTACTCCCGCTAACGCGAATTTTTCCGCAACTGACATAGCCCAAATTGAAGGAATTTCTAAAATAATATCAAAACCATTTGAAAGAGCAATTTCCGCACGAACCTCTTTAGATAATATTGCGGGCTCTCCTCTTTGGATAAAATTTGCACTCATTATACCGACTATATGAGTAATACCATAAGATTTAGCAGAATCTAACAAATGCTTATGTCCCATATGAAAAGGGTTCAGTTCACAAATTATTGCACCAACTTTATTCATAGGCTTTATTGGTTTTCACTTAAATTTTTATTATCAAAAAGTTCCTTTATCGAAGCCGTCAGACCTGCTAAAGATTGAATATCCGAAGGAATAATTATCTTGGTTGCTTTGCCGTTTGCAGCTTTTTCGAAAGCCTCCAAACTTTTTAAGGCTATTACCCGATTTCCGGGATTTGCTTCATTTAAAAGCTTTAAACTATCTGCATATGCTTTCTGTATTGATAAAATAGCCTTTGCCTCTCCCTCAGATTCGCGAATTTTAGCTTCTTTTATTGCTTCGGCATTCAAAATTGCCGCTTCTTTATGTCCTTCGGCAATTAAAATTTCACTTCTTTTTTCACCTTCTGCCTCTAAAATTTTAGCCCTGCGTTCCCGTTCCGCTTTCATTTGTTTTTCCATTGCATCCTGTATTTCCCTCGGAGGAAGAATGTTTTTGAGTTCAACACGATTAACTTTTATTCCCCAAGCATCGGTTGCTTCATCCAAAATTACTCTAATTTTTGTATTAATTACATCTCTTGACGTCAATGTATGGTCCAATTCCAAGTCACCTATAATATTTCTAAGTGTTGTAGCTGTTAAATTTTCTATTGCCGATAAAGGTTTTTCAACTCCGTATGTGTAAAGCTTGGGATCGGTAATTTGAAAATAAACGACCGTATCTATTTGCATGGTGACATTATCTTTCGTTATTACGGGCTGTGGTGGAAAATCTACAACTTGTTCTTTTAAAGAAACAATTTTGGAAATTTTGTCAATGAAAGGAATTTTTATATGAAGACCTGTTCCCCAAGTACAGAAATATGCTCCGAATCTTTCTATAACAAATGCATGAGCTTGCGGAACTACGTTTATGGTTTTTACAGTGATTAGGATAATGCATATTATTAAAAGTAAAAAAACAATTAAAGGTGCCATCAGAATTCTCCTTTGAATAAATTATTTAAAAATAATTTTAAAAATAACTAAAAATATTCCCCTGACTTGTTGGATTAAGTACTTTAAGCTCGACATTGATTAGTGCTTGTCTGAAAAACAAAAATGCCAAAAATATAATTATTTTTTCGGGTTTTTACCTTATCTCATCTATGAGAATTTGCTAAAATATATAGTTTATTTTATTCTTCAGACAGGCATTAATTAAATTTTATGAACAATCAATTTTACTCCAGATATTGAGTCTATCTGCACACGCTCACCCGACTGTATATTTTCTCCAGTTAGAGAGCGTGCAGACCAGTCCATTCCTGCGATATTTACAGTTCCCTTTTCTTCGAGATTATCTATCTTTTCCGTAACTAATGCAATTTCTCCAATTAATCTATCAAAATTAGTTTTTTGAATTTTAAATTTTAATATATTTTTGATAAATGGGCGTATCAATATTAACATAATAACAGAGACTAATACAAATACAGATACCTGAATAAAAAAAGAAAGTCCAAAAAGGCTGAATATTAATGCAAACAGCCCTCCAACCATAAACCATATCGACACCAATTGTGTGGTTACAGCCTCAGTAACAATTGATAAAGCTACAATAAAAACCCAAAAAATATTTAAAAAATCCATATTTATCCTTTTTGTCCCTTTAAAGCATGTACATTATAAGAGATAAAAAAAAGCCCCCTAAAATTAACAAAGCCCCGAATAGTGCACATAAGCGAATTATTTTTTTCTTCGTGCTTTCTTTTGGAGCAGAACTTTTTTCTGAGATTTTTTTATTTTCAAACTTATATATTTTATTGTCCATATGCTATTCCCCTTTCACACAAAAATTAGGCTAAAAGCTAAACTCTCAATTAATATTATAACAAAATAACTCTTTAATGTAAACACCCTACCGTTTGGTTGAAAAAGGGTAAAAACATAGTAATATAACACTACACCCCGGTGGGGTATAGTGAAAGGGGGCGGCTGCCATGA
>CAQJOC010000056.1 GCA_948815685.1 uncultured Eubacteriales bacterium
TCTTTTTTTCGTGTGATTTTGTATCGCCATAATGCATAGCGAATGCCACTTTCGCTACAACCGAATGCTTCCGCCATTTCTGATTGATACGAATCCGGATGTTCTGCCACGTATGCCTTTAATTTTTCCGGATCTATTTTTCTATAGCTTCTATGAAGTTCTTTCTTTTCCAAATTTCCTGTTTCTTTATACTGCCTTTCCCATCTTTGTATTGTCGATCTTGCTACCTTGAATACCTCTTGCGTTTCTTTTAGTGTATGACCACTCAGTCTATATTCTATTGTTCGTTCTCTATATTTCTTTTCATAACTCATATTTTTATTTTACTCCATCCTTTACCCTTTTTCAACCACGTTGACTATAATCCCCTTAAGCTTTGGCAAACCTTCCGGACCCTTCTCTTTTCTCTGATCTTCAAACTGCTTTATTGTTTGCCCTTAAGTAAGAACTTTCAATTAAATCAATTTATATTTTACCGAATGACGGAAAAATCCGCATTCTCTCAGCCCTTATAGCTTTTCCACTGTTTTCATCTATTTCAAAAATAATACATTCCATTTTTGCTGCCCCAAAAGCATTTTGAAATTTAACGGGAAGTTTCTTGCTAAGCTTTTCTATTGAAATCTCTTTTTTTAATCCTAAAACCGAATCTATTGCTCCACTCATTCCCACATCCGTTATATAGCCTGTTCCCAAAGGAAGTATTGTTTCATCTGACGTTTGTACATGAGTATGTGTGCCAAAAAACGCTGAAACTCTTCCATCGGCATAAAACCCAAGAGCACGCTTTTCAGCAGTAGCTTCAGCATGAAAGTCAACTATTCTTATTTTACAATCTTCCATTTCATTAATTGCTCTGTCAAGGGCTTCAAATGGAGATTCAAGACTTTCCATATAAACTGTTCCCAATATATTTGTAACTCCTATTTTTACCCCCTCGATTTCTATTTTACATACCCCAAATCCGGGAGTCCCTTGAGGATAATTGATTGGTCTGACAATACGATCCGATGCGGCTAAATATTCTCTTATTTCTCGTCTTTTAAATGCATGATTACCGAGTGTTATTATATCCACTCCGCTTTTAAACAAATTTTCAGCCGAAAGCATTGTTATACCGTTATATTCATCTGAATTTTCTCCGTTAGCAATTATAAAATCTATCTTTTTTCTCACTTTTAATATTTTCAATTTAAATCGTAAAAATTCACATCCGCATTTTCCCACAACATCCCCGATACAAAGAATTTTCACTAAAAATCCCCCTGAATTAATTTAAATAATCTTTATTTGGCATATTCTACAGCTTTACTTTCCCGTATTATATTTATCTTAACTTGTCCGGGATACTCAAGCTCAGATTCTATTTTTCTACACATATTTCTTGCAAGAGGTATCATTTTTTCATCATCAATTATTTCCGGCTTAACCATAACACGCACTTCTCTGCCTGCCTGAATTGCGAAACAGGCTTCTACTCCCTTAAAGGATGAAACAACTTCTTCGAGCTTCTGTAATCTTCTTATATAGTTTTCAAGGTTTTCTCTTCTTGCTCCGGGTCTGGCTGCTGAAACCGCATCCGCAGCTTGTAAAATAAATGCCTCCACGGTCCTTGGCTCAATATCCCCATGGTGTGCATGAATAGCGTGTATTACTGTTTCATTTTCTTTATACTTTTTTACAAGATCTACACCGATATCAACATGAGAACCCTCTATTTCATGGTCAAGAGCTTTACCTATATCATGTAACAGGCCCGCCCTTTTGGCTAATGTAGGATCGAGTCCCAATTCAGCTGTTATCATTCCACAAAGATTTGCAACTTCAATTGAGTGTCTTAATACGTTTTGACCATAGCTTGTCCTATATTTAAGCCTCCCTAAAACTTTTACAAGTTCAGGATGTAAATTATTTACTTTAGCTTCAAGTACTGCATTTTGTCCTTCCTGCTTTATTTCTTTTTCCACATCACTTCTGGCTTTTTCTACCATTTCTTCAATTTTTGAAGGATGTATTCTTCCATCTGCTATTAAACGTTCCAATGCTAATCTTGCAATTTCTCTTCTGACAGGATCAAATGCAGATAAAGTAATAGCCTCCGGTGTATCATCTATTATTAAATCGACACCGGTTAAATTCTCTATTGACCGAATATTTCTTCCTTCTCTTCCTATTATTCGCCCTTTCATATCATCGTTCGGTAGAGACACAACGGAAACGACAGCTTCCGAAACATGGTCTGCAGCACACCTTTGTATTGCAATGGAAAGTATATTTCTTGCCTTAACTTCACATTCATCTTTAAGTTCCTGCTCATATGCCATTATTTTCAAAGCTTTTTCATGAGTAAGTTCTTGATCTAGCCCTTTCAATAAATAATCTTTAGCCTGTTTCACTGTAAATCCGGAAATTTTTTCGAGCATATCAAACTGACTTTTTTTTATGGTCTCTATTTCTTTAATTTTATCTGCAATTTCTTTTTCTTTTCCCTTTAAAAAATTTTCTTTTCTTTCTAAATTCTCTATCTTTTTATCTATATTTTCTTCCTTTTGCTGTATTCTCCTCTCTTGATGCTGAATATCCCGCCTCATATTGGAAATTTCTTTTTCAGCATCCATTCTAAACTTATGGACTTCTTCTTTACCTTCAAGGACAATTTCTTTTTTTTGAGACTCAACTGAATCTTTTGCCGCTTTAATTATTATTTCAGCCTCTTTTTCTGCCGAAGTTAGTACATCTTGTCCAATTTTTTTTCTGTATACCATTATGCAAAAAAATAAAATTGCACACAATAATATTGCTAAAACCGCAAACAATATAGCCACTTCTACCCTACACCTCCAAAACATCACAACATATTTTGATATACAATAGGAAAAATTATAAATTTTTCATACATAATTTTAATTGTAAATTAAATCCTCCATAAAAAGCATATCATGTAATATTCTATTATTTTTCCGTACTCAGTGTCAAGAAAAAATTGATAGCAGAAACAGTCTAAAAATATAGATAATTAAAAAGTAGTATCAAAACCCATTTTCGGGTTGTATTGCCATGTTTTTGAATTAATTTTAGAAAATACACCGAACAACAAACGTTCAAAATAAAATCAATAGTTTTTTTGCAAAATCAAATATATACTATGACAAAAGAATATCCCGAAAAATGTTTTTGTTTTTTAGAATTTACATTTTTAAAGTTATTTTACTATATTAGATATTTTTTAAAAAATATGTGCACCTTGGTGGAACGGTATACATACATAGACATTTTTAAAAATTTTACTTATGTTTTTTGCACATTTTTGAGCTTCAAAAAAGTTTTCGAATATGGCATAAACAGATGGGCCACTTCCACTCATACTAAATCCCATAGCATTAGTTTTTAAAAATTCATTTTTTACTTTTTCAATTCCGGAATTCTTAATAATTTGCTCAAAGTCGTTAAATAAATATCTAGATATTTTAAATAAATTACTTTCACCTATAAGGCTAATCATATTCTCGACACTTCCACTGGTTTGAATATTTAAATCATTATACATGTCGTAGGCTTTTTTAGTTGAAATATTATATTCCGGTTTTACAATAACGATTCCACAATCTGGAATATTTTTGATTTTTTCAATTTCAGTTCCTATCCCATATGCATGACATGTCCCTCCAACTATAAAAAACGGAACATCTGCACCAATTCCAGCCCCTATATCTATCATCTCGCTATCAGACAATTTCGTATCAAATATTTTATTAAGACAAATAAGCACTGCAGCAGCATCACTGCTTCCTCCCGCTAATCCGGCAAAAGTAGGAATGTTTTTTTGTATTTTTATTAAAATCCCGGGATTTTTTATATTTGTATATTTAAAAAATTTTTCTGAAGCCTTAAAAACTGTATTTTGTTTTGTAGAACAACCAATATTACGATTACAAATTATTTCTGTATTACAATATCCATTATTTATAGAAAAATTTCTTTCAACTGTGATTATATCAAATAGACTTACTGCTTGCATTACCATATCAACTTCATGGTAATTGTCATATCTTTTTCCCTTTATTGAAATGGCAAGATTTACCTTAGCCGGCGCTTTTGCTGCTATTTTCATATTTTCTCCTCAGTTTATCTACCATAATGCCAATTATATATTCATATTATTTTACAATAAAACTGAGTCCACAATAATATAAATATTAAAACCGTTCACATTTAAACAGAATGCCAGAAGCAACGATTAAATAAAATTATAAACACGATATCAAATTTATTGTATTTAATACAAATATGTCTGAATCACTTGAATATGAAAAAAGAGGCTCAATTTTATTTAGTGGGAATATAAAGTTTTGTCATATTTTAAACCCTTTTTAAGTTTTTTGCATACACAACAAAAATAAAACTAAGATTTTAAGCACAAATTTTTTCAAATGTTTATTATATCCAATTATTTTATCATATCTGCTACTTCTTTTGCAAAATCATCTTCTTTTTTCTCTAAACCGTCACCACGTTCATAACGGACAAAAGATTCAATTTTAATATCTATTCCTAATTCCTTAGAAACTTTTTCAATATATTTTTTTATATCCAAATCACTGTCTTTAACAAAAATTTGATTCATCAAGCAAATTTCTTTATAAAATTTATCCATTCTTCCTGCTACAATTTTCTCAGCAATATTTGCAGGTTTTCCGTCATTTACTATTTGTTCTTTTAATATTTTTTTCTCATGCTCTGAAACATTTTCCGGAACCGCATCCTTATTTAAATATGCCGGATTCGCAGCAGCGATTTGCATAGCAATGTCTTTACCAAATGAATAAAATCTCTCATCGAGTTTAGACTTATCCGAAACAGAAAATTTAACCAGTACCCCTATCTTCCCCTCTGCATGAATGTAAGTACATACTACCCCTTCATATCGGGTAAATCTTCTAATTTTTATATTTTCACCTATTGTAAGAATTTTTTCCTTTAATAAATCATTTATTGTTTGATTGGACCCATCTACTTTGCATTCCAAAAGTTCTTCTAAATTTTTAGGATTTTCAGATATTACCGTATCTACGCATTGCTTAACAAATGTTTTAAAGCTCTCATTTTTAGATACAAAATCTGTTTCCGCATTTACTTCTATTGCTACACCTACACTTTTCGAATCATTTGTATATGCTACAGCCAAACCTTCAGCTGCCGTGCGTCCGGATTTCTTCGCTGCTGCTGAAAGCCCCTTCTCTCTTAAAAAATCTATAGCTTTCTCCATATCTCCATCCGTTGCACTTAAAGCTTTTTTGCAATCCATCATTCCACAGCCGGTTCTTTCTCTTAAATCTTTAACATCTTTAGCTGTAAATCCCATAATATTCATAGCTCCTATCTTGAATATTTTATTTACCTTATTTTTATATTTTAACCTAACTAAATAATTTAATTTTTTTATCTTAAATATCCTTTAATAATTTTTTATTTATTGGGTTTTAAAATACACATTCTTACTCTAAAATTTCAACACTCTCTTCAGAAACAGTGATTTCTTCTTCAAAAGTGACTTCTCCCTCGCGTCCTTCAACAATTGCCTGCCCCATTGCGGAACAAATTAATTTTACAGCTCGTATTGCATCATCATTACCGGGAATCACGTAGTCAATCTCATCTGGATCACAATTTGTATCCACAATAGCAACAACAGGTATTCCCAATTTTTTTGCTTCTGCCACAGCAATTCTCTCTTTTCTCGGGTCAACAACAAAAAGAGCCCCCGGCAATTCTTGCATATCTTTAATTCCACCAATAAATTTCTCAAGCTTATCTATCTCTAATTTAAGTTTTATTACTTCTTTTTTCGGTAATAAATCAAAAGTGTTATCTTCTTCCATATCTCTCAGTTGTCTAAGTCTTTCTACCCTTTTTTTAATAGTAGAAAAATTTGTAAGCATTCCTCCAAGCCATCTTGCATTGACATAATACGCACCTGCTTTTATGGATTCTTCTTTAATTGACTCCTGAGCCTGCTTTTTAGTTCCTACAAATAAAACCGATTTACCTTGTTCTGAAATTTCTCTTATAAAATTATAAGCTTCTTCCAGCTTTTTTACCGTTTTTTGAAGGTCAATAATATAGATTCCGTTTCTTTGTGTAAAAATATACTCTGCCATCTTTGGATTCCATCTTCTTGTTTGATGTCCAAAGTGTACACCTGCCTCCAAAAGTTGTTTCATTGATACTACTGACATAAAAAATCCTCCTTGGTTAATCCTCCGCCCACTTATACCGAATTTAACTCTGCATTTCAGAGCACCGCAATCCGAAAAAACGCAAGCGTGTGTATTCTCAATTAATTATACTGCATTGATTTAAAACTTTCAATACTAAATTTTAAATGAAGTGCCAAATACCAAAGTTAACGCAGTTTAAAAACGATATATAAAAATACCGCAAGTAGAGAAAAGAACTACAAAAAATAGAACAATCATACGATTAATAGGTGCATGGTTACTTTTTTTTAAACTTTTATTTTTCATACATTTTCACGAACACTCTGTAACTTTACAATTTTCTCCCGCTTGTTAATCGCTATACGGCCAACATAGCGTATCGAGCTCAAAATCGAGAACATAATCGCGATTCCCAAAATCAAAGTTATCAGAACCAGTGGTTGTAGAAAGATCGGGAACAGTTGGAGTCAAGGTTTGTGTTAAATGCTGATTTAGGCCTTGATTTACGATTAAAGAAGTACTTATAGAAGAATTAGTTGCACCAGTGGTTATATTAAAATTTTGAGTGGTCGAAATCATAGACTGTGGTATAAAAGTCTGACTTGGATTTTGATTTGCGACCAAAGACGTACTCATAAAAGCATTCATTGCATTGGTAGAACTTCTAAGATCAGTAGTCGCATTAAGATTTTGATTGACTGAAGTCATAGATTGCTGTATAAAAGTTTGATTTGTAATCTGAGTAGAAATAACATTTAACGAAACATTTGTCATATACGAGGGCCGTATTAGATTTTGAGGCTGTGATGGTGCGGGATTCTGTTTTTGTGCCGGAGCTTTAAGTTGATTCATACTGTCAGAAAAATGCTTTTGTGAACGTTTTTCTTGTCTTTCAAGAAAATGAAATCTATTTTTCACATTTATATCTGTTCTTTTATTGAAGAATTTGGCAATTTGACTCCATTTTTTTCCAAATTCTTTATATTTATCTAGAAGTATCTGATCCTCTTCAGGAGTCCACGGTTCATTAGAAATTTCAGGATTCAGGTAATTTTTCCATCTTTCTCTACATTGACGAGCGCTGCGGCCGGGCATAAAGTTCGCTATTCCAGACCAGTTTTGGGCACCATACTGCTCTACAAGTTGTATTAAACGATTGTCTTCTTCCGTGGTAAAATAATCGCAACTTATGGTTTTCTTTGCAGGAGGCAATTGTTCAGGTCCATCTTTACCTGCAAAAGCTGTTGGTACAAAAGTAATCGCAGTAAGGCATAAAAACAATAGCACACATAGTTTTTTTGAACTTTTTCTTAAATTTATTTTCATATGATACCTTCCTTTCTTTCATAATTATAATCAATTCTAATTGAAAGTGCAAGCTGATATTCACTTATTTCTTTTATAGATAGATCTCTATAATTTACCAAAAAACAAGTCTCCACAGGTTAT
>CAQJOC010000057.1 GCA_948815685.1 uncultured Eubacteriales bacterium
GATAAATAGTGCACCGGTCGATGTCAGACTATACGACTGATCGATAAATTTCATATTTTTTCTAATTTAGTTTAAATATGAAATTTGCCCACATTTACGAGAAAAAAGTATAATTGTCTTGGATAATGTCAGCCGCCATAAAAACTGAAGTCAAAAAAACTCTCGACTTTACGAATGCCATGTTGTTTGTCTTCCTCCTTATTCTCCTGATAAAAATAAATTTGAAAAATTTGTTACGTATAAAAGCTAAAAATTTTCCAGCTATTCAGGCTGCTATTATGGATTATTTTTAGTCTGATTTGGCACTGTCATTATTTTTTACCTATTAAGCCCCTGGGAATATTATTTATATCATTGTAAACATAAATATCTTTTATTTCGGCAGTCTTCAAAATTTTGCAGACTGCTTCTTTTTGATTTATTCCAATTTCAAGAGCGACTATTCCACCTTGTTTTATTTTATTAATCCATTTTTTAGCTATAACTCGGTAAAAGTCAAGGCCATCTGCTCCTCCATCTAGGGCAACAGTAGGCTCATACTGGACATCCGGGTGAAGAAATTTTAACTGTTTCGTGGGAATATAGGGAGGATTGGAAATAATACAATCTATTTGATTATCAATAAAATTTTTATAGTAAGTAAAAACACTCCCTTGTATTACTTTCACATCTAAATTGTTCTTTAAAATATTAGATTTCAAATATTTCAGTGGCTGTTCATAAAAATCCAAAGCTGTAACATTTGCCTTTGAAGCGAAAACTTTCTTAATTGACAATGCAATTGCCCCTGTTCCACTGCACAAATCGATTATATTTAATGTTTTTTGTGAAAAATTATAACTATTTTTAAGTATATCTATTGTCTTTCGTACCAAAACCTCCGTATCATCTCTAGGAATAAGGACTCCCGGACCTACATCCAAATCAATATCCATAAATTTACAATGTCCGAGTATATATTGAACCGGTATCCCGTTTAGACGCATTTCTATCATTTTAAAAAACCGATTTGTACTCTTAAAGGATGCTTCATCGTTGCCTTTGATAATAATATCTTTTCGGCTTAAATTAAAACATTCTTCAAAAAGCCATAATACATCACTGGCGAAACATTCCAGATTTGCATTTTTAAGTAAACTTATTCCTTTTTGGTAAATTTGGTTAAATGTTAAATTTGTAATTTATTGTTCCTCCGATTTTGATGGCAAAGAATCGGGAATTTGTTTTATTACAGGTAAAAAAATATTCACTGTTGTTCCGAATCCTTCTTCACTTATTATTTCCAGTGTTCCTCTATGAATTTCAATTATCTCACTTACAATTGCAAGGCCTATTCCCGAGCCCCCTTGAGTAGAATTGGCTTTGTAAAATTTCTCCGTTACTCTTGGAAGGTGCGATTTGGATATTCCACAGCCCGTATCTGTAACGCTTATGCATACTTGAGAGTTTTTTTCCGTAACGCTGACGCTTATTCCTCCTCCTTCAGATGTATATTTAAGTGCATTGTCTATTACGTTTATAAACACCTGCTTAAGCCGATTTCTATCTCCCATTATAGGAGAAACCATCTTAGGTTCATTGTAAACCAAAGCCTTATTTTCGAAAGCTGCTCGCTCTTTAAATATATAAACAGCCTCCCCTAATTCTGCAAGAACATCCAGCCTTTCCATAGAAACAGCCATTATTCCACTTTGTAAGCTTGAAAAATCTAAAAGTTCTTCCACAATTTTTGAAAGCCTTTCAGTTTCATGTACAATAATGTTAAGTCCCTTTTTTATTACGGATTTATCTATTCCGTCTCCTATGTTCATTGTTTCTGCCCAACCTTTTATCGCAGTTAATGGAGTGCGAATTTCATGAGAAACAGAAGAGATAAAATCATTTTTTATTTTTTCTGCATTACCTAGTTCTTCTGCCATATAATTGATAGTATCACAAAGTTCTCCGATTTCATCATTATATTTTTTCATTATTTTTATAGAGAAATTTCCTCGTGCTATAAGTTTAGCTATTTTACTTATTTCCATAACCGGATTTATAATAGACTTTATAAATCTTGCGGCAAAAAAGGTTATAAGTATTATACTTATTGTACCTAAAAATATTAAAATTATTATTGAACATATAATGAATTTATCAATATTCTTTAAAAAAAACACATATTTTACAGATCCAATATATATTCCGGATTTTGTAAAAATGTCTCCAGTTGAAGTCATAACATGTTCCCCGGAGGGAAGATATTCGGTCCAAGTCTCGGCAGTTAATTTTGAATTTTTTATGTGACCATTTTTAAAAAAATTATAATTTTTATTCAATGTCCCATGAACCGATGTGATTATTTTATCTTTTCTGTCACATATCAATATTTGCAAATTTTCATCGTTTTTACAGCTTTTTTCTATGTAAATTTTGGAAAAATTTTCAAATTCTTCCGTACCTATGTCAGGTATTAAACTAAATATTTTTGACATTTCTTCAAATCGTCCACAAAGTTCCTTTTCAAGGCCGTGATAAAAATATCCTTTTATCAAAAATGAGAATAAAATGACAATTAAAATAAAAAATCCCGAAGAAAGTATTAAAGCATTTAGTATCCATCTTTTTTTTATGCCATTTACGCTTACTCTTAGCCCGTCTGAATATTTTAATTTTCCCATTTATATCCCAATCCCCAAACAGTAATTATATGTTGAGGAGTAGATGGATCATCTTCCACTTTCATTCTTAAGCGTCTTATATTCACATCTACTATTTTTTCCTCCCCCTCATATGCGTCTCCCCATACATGGTTAAGGATTTTTGTACGACTTAAAACGACTCCGGGATTTGAAAAAAAATATTCCATAATTTGGAATTCCACTTGAGTCAATTCTATAATTTTTCCTCTTTTTTTTAATGCCCGATTTTTTAAATTGAGTACAAACTCATCAAATTTTATTTCTTCTTTAAAATTATTTTCTGTACGCATAAGGTTTAATGCAACTCTTCTGTAAAGAGCATCAACCCTTGCAACTAATTCAGAGGGGCTGAAAGGTTTTGTTATATAATCATCCGCACCAAACATAAGACCGCTTATTTTATCCATTTCTTGAGTTTTTGCGGTAAGAAGAATTATACCAAGAGTACTGCTTTTATTCCTAAGTTCTTTACAAACAGTTAATCCATCCATACCCGGAAGCATTATATCAAGAATAGCGAGATCAAAATCTCCGTTATACCGGTCAAAATATTCCAAAGCGTCCTCTCCACTTGAGGCATCAATTACATCATAACCAGCTCTCTTCAGATTTATAACCTCAAATTCACGAATTGCGGTTTCATCTTCAGCCACCAATATTCTTTTCACATTATACCCTCCAGAAGAAAAATTGCAATTATAAGTGCATTATACCATAAGCAGAATCGGTTGTAAAACCTGCTTAATAAAGGGAAAATTCAAAAAACATAGACATAAAACATGCCAAAGAGGAAATCATAATAGACCTATTGCAAAATCAACTTGAGACATTAAAAGCTGATATTTTTTATAAATAGAATCTCAAAATTGGCAAATTTTTTCATTTTAGAGTCATCCTTAACTCAATGTCTTGCCTTTTGTTTAAGAGCATGTTTTAATTTCGCAGGAGGTTTATTGTTTTTTTGTTTATTTTCATAATCACTATTATATAGTTCACACAGTTTAAAAGCGGAATGCAAAGCATCATCAAGAGGCGGCGAAAGCAATAGGATGTTACGCAGACATCGCTTAAGGTGAGACCAAAATTTCTCAATAAAGCTCTGTTCAGGAGAACAAGGGGCAAAAAGATAAGCTTGCAATGAGCAGTTTGGGTAGCAGAACACAACCTCAATTAAAAAATTGCTTGACAAATTGTAGGCGATAACATATAATGTATATACTGTTATCCAAAGACAGTAGGTGCGTATGCATAAAGATTTTATTCTGCCTACCGAGGAACAAGCCGAATGATTTAATAGTGATATTTTGGTTAAAGCTGGCTTTTTCTCTTTAGGAGTTTGAGTCGATTTTTTTGTATATGTGTTTAAATGTATAAAAAGGGGAGGTGTACGCAGAAAATGCCTAATGAGAAAACTTTAGAATTGAAAAAGAGTATAGTTGAGAAAATAGCAGAAGATTTAAAAAAATCGTGTACCGGAGTTATTGTGTCTTATAAAGGTATAACAGTTGAAGCAGATACGAAACTTAGAAAAGAGTTGCGTGAAAGCAGTGTTAAGTATTCCGTTATTAAGAATACAATGCTTAAAAGGGCCGTTAAATTAGCTGATTTGGATATTCCGGATGAAGTGTTTAAAGGAAGTACTGCTTTAGCAATATGTGAAAATGATTATCTTGCTCCTGCGAAAATATTATATAATTTTTCTAAAGAAAATGAGTTCTATGAAATTAAGGCAGGATTTATTGATGGCAGACTTGCTACAACAGAAGAAATAAAGGAATTGGCAAAGCTTCCACCGAAAGAAGTTCTTATCGCCAAGGCGCTTGGTGGAATTCAAGCTCCTATTTCCGGCTGTGTTGGTGTGCTTAGTGGCGTACTTAGAGGCTTGGTTGTCGCACTTAATGCTATTGTTGAAAAAAAGAGTGCATAGTTTTATATTAATTTTTGGAGGTAAAATATTATGATGTCAGAAAAAACAAAACAAATTATGGAAGAAATAAAATCTATTACTGTATTGGAATTGTCTGAACTTGTTAAGGCTCTTGAAGAAGAATTTGGAGTTTCTGCAGCAGCTCCAGTAGCAGTAGCAGCTCCGGCAGTAGCAAGTGCAGCGGCGGCAGAAGAAAAAACCGAATTTGATGTTATACTTAAAGCAGCCGGAGATAACAAGATAAAGGTTGTTAAAGCAGTCAAGGAAATTACCGAGTTAGGCTTAAAAGATGCGAAGGCTTTAGTTGATGAAGCTCCGAAGCCGATAAAGGAGAAAGTATCTAAAGAAGACGCAGAAAGTATTAAGAAAAAATTAGAAGAAGCCGGAGCACAGGTTGAAATCAAGTAGTTAAGTATTGATATAAAGATTTTAAATAGTATTTTACAATATTTTTGATATTTGTTATGTATGATTTATATAAAATTAAGGATATAAAAAATTTATTGCAAAAGTATAATTTTAAATTTTCTAAGGGCTTAGGTCAGAATTTTATTTCTAATAAATATTTATGTCCCAAAATAGTTAGTAAATGTGATATTTCAGATCAGACCGGAATTATAGAAATTGGACCCGGAGTCGGTATACTGACATGTGAGTTGGCAGACAAAGCTAAAAAAGTTGTTTCAGTAGAAATTGACAGAAATTTATTGCCGATTTTGCGTGAGACAACTTCTCAATACAATAATATTAAATTTATAAATGAAGATATATTGAAAATAAATTTAAAAGAACTTATTTCTAGAGAATTTGATGAATTTTTAGATTTGAAAGTATGTTCTAATTTACCTTATTACATAACGTCTCAAGTTATAATTAAACTTTTGGAATCAGAAACAAAAATTAATTCTTTAATTTTAATGGTGCAAAAGGAAGCTGCAGAAAGAATTTGTGCTTTGCCCGGTTCTAGGGAATGTGGTTCAATAAGTCTATTTGTCCAGTATTATGCTGATGCGGAAATTCTTTTCAATGTATCTAAAGGCAATTTTATTCCTATACCTAAAGTAGACTCAAGTGTTATAAAAATTACAAAAAATCCACACAAATCTTTAAATATAAAAGATAAAAATATATTTTTTAGGGTTGTGAAATCTACTTTTTTACATAGGAGAAAAGTTATATTAAGTTCTTTAAATAAAGAATTTAATATTGACAAGGATGAAATAAGTAAAATTTTATCTTTTTGCGGCATTTCTAAATTTAGTCGACCTGAGCAATTATCTTTCGACGGTTTTGTAAATCTTTCTAACAGTATTTATGATAGGATTATATAAAATTATTATAAATATTGCAGAAAAAATGGCACATATTGAATCTGTAGTAAGAGATGGGATTAGATATGTCAGTATCGCATTTTGATTGGGTGTATTTATTAATAATAGTACGGAATAAAGGTTCATAATTAGAGAATATCCACAAATTATACATATAGGTGAAAATATGACTAACCTCATGGGAGTTGGTCTTATTTTGTTATTAAAGGTTAATCCGGACAAATATCCTATTGTACCTGCGGCAACCATTTGCCAAGGAGTCCACAATCCATGTCCCAAAAATATATTTGAAATAAATATACTTAATATTCCAATTAAAAAGCCATAATCTTTACCCATGTTTATTGATGACAAAATAATTATCGGCAAAAACGGATTAAAGTGAGGAATTAAATAAAAAAAACATCTCGATATGGTTGCAATTGATGCAAAAAAGGCTATTTTTGTTAAATTATATGTATTTTTTATTTTTATATTAATAATTTTATGTGATAAAATTAAAACGCAAATTGCAGTAGCTAAAATATAAGCCTCATTTAAATTTTTTATAGGTATTTTATTAAATATGATAAATAACATGATAATTATCATACATATTTTTATATTTTTCATGATTTTACCTTTGAATGTGATTTTTATTCATTCTATAATTTATATTTAGCATAGTCAAGTTATATAGTTATACAAGGTAACTATTTATAAGGTAAATACTAAAAAAATAAATAATTAATAAAATAAATTTTATATTAAAGTAGTGTAATTTAGAAATATAAATTAAAAAGATTTAAATAAACAACCGGTTGAAAATAAGATGATAAAACTTTTTATATTGTAAAATAATGGTTCTATTCTTAATATTATTGATTCCATAATTTTTATATGTTTTGAATTATTGTTGTAAGATAAATTCCTAATTAAAATTGTTTAAAAATTCTTAGAAAAATTTAGAATATTTTAGATTGAATAAGATAGATAGTATTATTTAGTATTATATTGTATGAAATAGTATTAAAAACAATTATTTAAGAAGGTAAGAGCGTATGAAATCCTTGGGCACAGATAATGGAAAGGTTATTTATGCATTAAATTACAATAATGGAAAAAACATAAAATATAGTTTATACAAATCAAATAAAAATAATAAAAATTTTTACGGAATTAGTGTTACTTCAATTTACAACGGACGAAATATTACAGAGACAGTAGCTAACATATCTGAAGATAAAAAATTTGTAAAAAAATTAATAAAATATTTAATACAAAATGGTGTGGATGATATATGTTTGAAAGATGTAATTGAAGATTTAAATTTTAGAATATGATAAAAAATTACATTGAGGAGGTAAAAAGGTTGACTATTAAAAATAATAAAATAAGACTTATTATAATAGATGATAATGAGGACGATTGTGATTTACTCAAAGAATTTTTTTCTAATTGTGATGATATAGAACTTTGTTCAGTGGAATTAAACAGTATTGAAGGAGTCAGAAAAGTAAAAAAATACAACCCTGATGTTGTTTTAACTGATTTTGTTATGCCTAATATAGACGGGTCCGAAGTAATAAAAAGTATTAAAATGACATCCGATGAAAATCCTAAAGTAATAGTTTTATCCGGAATAAATGATATAAAAATCATTAACGAAGCGTTCGAATGCGGAGCAGACTATTATCTTATGAAACCTGTTAG
>CAQJOC010000058.1 GCA_948815685.1 uncultured Eubacteriales bacterium
TGATTGGCACATACCAAATATTTTTGCTATTTTATTTATTGACATTTTTCCTGTCGTATATAGCATTTATACATCGCTTTCCTTGTTTTTATTTTTCAGACAATCCCTAATTGATACAGTTAAATAATTTTACCTCTATCTTTTGAATTTTTCTTTGATTTTTTGTTCTGCTTTTTCGGCCAATAGTTTAACACTCTCTTTTATGGCACCAAATTTTGAATCTGTAACGCTGACCGCCCGTTCTAAAAATGATATTCCATCCAAATGGTCTATTTCATGACAAAAAGCCTTAGCTTTTAAATTATGTCCCGTGATTTCAATAATATTTCCATTTCGGTCTTGTGCCCTGACTGTTACAAATTGAGGTCTTATTGTAATAGCGGTTTTATTCGGAAATGATAAACATCCCTCTGCGGATTTTTGTTCTCCTTTTTGGTCTATAATAATAGGATTAACAAGTTCTATCAGCCCGTCACCTACATCTATAACCGCAACTCTTTTAAGGAGTCCAACCTGTGGAGCCGCTAATCCTACACCTTTAGCATTTCTCATGGTTTCATTCATATCATCAAGCAGTTGATGTAATTTTTCATCAAAATTTATAACTTCTCTGCATTTTTTTGTAAGTATTTGGTCTCCTTCCAGAACTATACTCCTTAGTGCCATAGTAATGCATTCCTTTCTTTATTATAACAATATACAAACCTTTACTATAATATTTTTAAATAATAAAACTTGGATTCATATCAATAAAAATATTAACTTTTTTTAAATTAGCCTTACTTTCATATGATATCATAATTTTCGACATCATTCCATGAAATTTTTTTCCATTTCGGCATTTGATAAGTATCCTATATCGATAGTTTCCGCAAATTTTATTTATATTAGCAGGGGATGGCTTAAATATTCTCAAGGGAATGTCTTTATACTCCTCAAATGCAATTTTTTTTAATTTTTCAAAAAATTCTATACTTATTTCAGCAACCTTCTTTTCGTCCTTTCCTGTAAATCCCACACAGCAAATATCTGAAAACGGCGGATACAGCATAGTTTTTCTAATTTCTATCTCATCATTATAAAAAGCTTCGTAATCTTGTTTAGCTGCCAAACTTATTACCGAATTTTCGGGAGTATATGTTTGTATTATAGCTTTTCCCATATATTCGCCTCTTCCGGCACGCCCTATGACCTGTGTAATAAGAGAAAATGCTCGTTCATAGCTTCTGAAATCATCGCAATAAAGTGCCTGGTCCGCCATTAGCACTCCAACCAACGTAACGTTGGGAAAATTAAAGCCTTTTGCTATCATCTGAGTCCCTATCATAACGTTATAGGTTCCCTCGGAAAATTTCTTAAAACTTTCCTCCAGTGAATTTTCGGAAGTTATTGCATCCGTGTCCATCCTGAGTATCTTTGCATCGGGAATTAACATTTGAAGCTGAAATTCCGCTCGCTGAGTCCCTATTCCTTCATAAGCTATATTCACACCATGACATTTTGGACATTCTTTTAAAAAATCCATAGAATACCCACAATAATGACACATAAGACGTTCATTTGCTTTATGATAATTTAACGTAATATTGCAGTTTGGACAAATTACAGGTTCTCTGCAATCTTTACAGCGAACAAAAGTATGATATCCCCGCCTGTTTAACAAAAGAATTGACTGTTTTCCTTTATCTATCTCATCTTTGATGACTTCGACAAGACGTTCACTAAAAGGCGTTGGATTTCCTTTCATTATTTCGGAATTCATGTCTATTATTTCGACTTTCGGAAGAATAGCTTTTCCATATCGTTTATCCAATGTGTGCAAAGAATAAATTCCTGATTTCGCCCAAAAATAGCTTTCTACTGAAGGAGTTGCAGAAGTTAAGACTAACATACATTTATTGTATTTACATCTCTGAATTGCCAAATCCCGGGCATGAAATCTTGGAGATGCTTCGGATTTATAAGAAGTTTCATGTTCTTCATCCATAATAATCAGACCTAAATTTTTAACTGGAGCAAACACCGCCGTTCTTGTACCAACTACAACTTTAGCATTCCCTTTACTTATTCTTTGCCATTCTTCCCGTCGCTTTTTATTAGACAATTTACTATGAATAACAGCAGCATCTTCTTTGTAGCGAGACTTAAATATTGAAATAATTTGTGTTGTCAGCGCAATCTCCGGTACCATAAATATTACACTTTGTCCCTTTTTTAAAATAAAATCAATAAGTGAAAGCAAAACCATTGTTTTTCCGCTCCCGGTAACTCCCCTGACCAAAGATATGTGCATTTCATTTTTTTTCGAAAGTTTTTCCAATTCATTATAAACTTTATTCTGCAATTCGGTTAATTTTATGGTTTTCTTGTTTTCTGTAAAATTACTGTTTGTTTCAAAAATATTTTCGGATTTTTTATCATATGAAAAATATTTCAGTATTCCTTTTTTTAATAAATTATTTACTAAATTCCGTGATACACCTGTAAAATAACAGACTTCTTTAATTGTGGATTCTCCTTGTTTTATAAAAAAATCAACTACTTTTTTTTGTTTTTCTGTCAAAGAAGAAGAAACATATTCATTAAGCTTTATAGGTTCGTCATACTTTCTGATGGATTTGGTTTCCTTAATATAATTAAATTTCAATATTCCTAAATTTACAAGTTTGTCAATTACCGATTTATTTTCCGATTCAAATTTTTCACACTTTTTACCTCTGAGAATATCTTTGTTTTGTAAAATAAATTTTATTACACCTATTTCTTTTAAATTTAAGTTTTTCTTTAAAAAATTAAATTTTTCTTCGTCTGCTTCAAAAAACTTTTTTGTCGTCAATCCCTTGCATACCGGAAGCATAGCTTTAATTCCTGTAAATAAAGTACAATAATAATTTTTTTTCATGTATTTTGCTAAAAAAATCATTTCGTCTGTTACAACAGGGTAGTCATCGATAACTATACATACTTCTTTTAAATTGCTGTTTTTTATTCCTTTTTTGTTTAAATCAGAAACTTCTACGTCACTTGTTTGACTTTTTTTAAGTACAACGGCTAACCTTTTACTTTTGGAATTTCCAAAAGGGACGAGTACTCGTACTCCCAAAAAAATCTTTTCTTCTAAATCAGCCGGAACTTTATAAGAATAAAGACTGTCAAATCCGTATTTTACCTTGTCAACTGCAACCTCTACAATCATAAAAATTCATTTTCAATCTTTCTTTTTCGTTTTGTTTTTATTTTTCCTTTTGCTGTATTTTCTATTTTTTCTTGTGTCATGTCTAGTTCTTTGTATACTATTTCTATTTTCTTTTGTATAATAGACTTTCCGCAAAATCAATTTGGTTTAACATCTACGCTCTCCAAAGGCTCCCTTTTTTGCTATAAAATCCTGCAATTTTTTTAAAATTATGATCATTTATGATTTCATATCCGTTTTTTGATATAATGCCACTTGATTTTGCAGGAGATATAATCCCTCTTTTATTTTATTTTTTTACTTTAAAAATGTAAATTAAAAAAAATCCTTTTGCTATTAGTATTTTATCCCAAAGCAAAGCCCACTGACCCGAGCCTCAGCGATAAAAACCTATGTACGGTTGAATATGGCGGAAAATCGTGCGATAACTGTCTCCATTTGCACCCTGAATCCACCAAGTACAATACAGTATTTGTCTATTCCCTCTTGCTCAACCTGCAGCCCAGCATTCCTGTGTATAATTGGGCTATTTCTTCCCTTTGCTTATCCGTTAAATCTATGGTATACGAACTTCTTCCTTTTTCTTTCATATTCCTATTTTAACACGGTTTTCTCTGTTTGTGAATGCTGGTTCTAAGTGGCGAAAAACATGGGTCAAAAGATGTCTAAGGGGAAAAAATAAATAGGGAGTTCCTTTTCTCTCTTTGAAATCTCCCTAAATAGTAACAGCTCACTTTAATAAAACTTTAAACTATATGTTACAAACCGGTTTACTATAAACCTTTAATCAGATTGCAAAACAGTATTTTAAATCCAAACCCACTCGTCTCACTATAAAATATTAAATCGATATTTTTACAGTGAGACATTGTAAATAATTTTTATAAAATAGCAATAGGCATGGCTCCTTTCGGGGGCCCATCCTTTTGATTACCTTTCATGATGTATTTCACCTTACCATCCAAAAGAGCTTGCAGTTCGTCTTTTGTTGCACAACAGATTATAATGTCATCATTTTGTCCACCAAATTTTCTTGTGAATTTCACATTGGGATCCCAATTACCAGTAAGTACTTGGAAACTACCGCCATTTTCACGCTTTTTAGCTGTTATCTGCCCATTTTCACAATGCAACTTTAAACAGTTGTTATCATTCGGGCGTACAGCTCTAGGATTACTATGTGTCTCAACACGTGAAGTATTCATCCCGGCTCTAAAAACGGTTGCAGAGTTAGGTTCAGAATTTCTTGTTCCGTTCGGCCTTTGTACGTTTGTAGCAGTATAACTAATAATATCTTCTGCGAAACTTTTAGTATAGTAATATTTTGGCATAAAATATCAACCCTTTCAAAGTAATCTAGATAAATGCAAAAAATATATTTACATTTATCTATGGATATTATACATCACAATATTGACAAAATCAATAGCGTTAAGGCGAATTTTTTATAAAATCATCTAAATTAATAAACTTGTCAAAAGCAAAATATGCACAAACAATTTAAATAAAACTATATTTGTATATATTTAATATATAGGATGTTCATTACAAAGATTTTCTACCTCTTTAATTATGTAGGTTTTCTTTTCTTCAAATTCATTAATTGCCATAATTATAAATTGTGCAATTTTTTTCATATCATTTTCGGTCATTCCTCTAGTAGTTACCGCAGCTGTCCCTGCTCTCACGCCACTTGTAACAAATGGGCTGCGTTTTTCATTCGGAACTGTATTTTTATTTACGGTAATATTTACACTCTCAAGTCTGTCAGAGAGGTCTTTTCCGGTAATCTCACCATCGCTTAGATCGATTAACAGCAAGTGATTATCTGTTCCTCCTGATACAAGTTTAACTCCATTCTGTATAAGTTCAGAGGCCATCGTCGAACAATTTTTAACAACTTGATTGGCATATTTTTTAAATTCAGGTTTTAATGCTTCACCGAAGCAAACAGCTTTTCCTGCAATAACATGCATAAGGGGCCCTCCCTGAATTCCGGGAAAAATTGCCTTATCGATATCTTTTGCGAATTCCTTTTTGCAAAGAATCATTCCACCTCTTGGACCTCTTAACGTTTTATGCGTTGTGGTTGTAACAAAGTCTGCATAAGGAACGGGATTTGGATGTATTCCTGCGGCTACGAGACCCGCAATATGTGCCATATCCACCATTAAATAAGCTCCGCATTCATCGGCAATCTCTTTAAATTTTTTAAAATCAATAAGTCTCGGATAAGCACTTGCTCCGCATACAATCATTTTAGGCTTTTCCCTAAGAGCGATATTTCTTACTTCTTCGTAATCAATTAAATGTGTTTCATTATTTACTCCATATGGGATAAAATTGTAATACTTACCTGACATATTTACCGGAGAACCATGTGTAAGATGTCCTCCTTCGGATAAACTCATTCCCATTACTTTGTCTCCGGGCTTCAACATAGCAAAATATACAGCCATATTGGCTTGTGCCCCTGAATGTGGTTGGACGTTTGCGTGTTCCGCTCCAAACAACTCGCAAGCTCTTTTCCTGGCTAAATTCTCTACTATATCTACATACTCACATCCTGAATAATACCTTTTTGAGGGATAACCCTCCGCATATTTATTTGTCAAAACGCTTCCCATTGCCGCAAGAACACTTTCTGACACTATATTTTCTGAAGCTATTAATTCAAGATTTTTTTCTTGTCTGTTAAGCTCTTTTTCTATTGAATCTCCAATCTCTATATCAAATTTTTTAAGGAACTTAATACTTTCATAAACAAATTTTTCCATTATGTATCTCCCATCTTTTTTATTTTTAACAAAAACATTGGTATTAAAATAGATCGTCAACAGCTTGTTTATTGTCAGTAATATTCATTCATTTACAACCTTTTATTTCAATTTTTTACCACCTTTTCAGCTTATTGTTTCAACTATTTTAACCATGTTTTTAATCTTGTCATAATTATATATTTTTAGATTTATCTTTTCAACTTTTTTAAAGCCTGTTCATACAAATTTCTTTAGGTGGTGGGGTAGGAAAAAAGCGAAATTTATTTTATTTATGAAAAAGCTTAATATAAATCGCATAAAAACTTTAAAAATTTAGTCTCTATTTTCTTCAGTAAATCATTTTTATGAAAACATAACACAAATATTATTATAGTAACGATAAATAGAAAACTCTTAAAATAGATTATTAAAATTTCATATAAATATTTATTTGTTTTGAATAATTTTATTATTAAGTAATTAAAAACATGTCTACAAATTTTATAGATATTATTTATGCGATTTTTTCTATTCTTTATTTCTACCTTAATAACTCATATTTTTCATAAAACTTCCTTAAAAACTAAGGCAACACCGCACAGTAGTAAAAAAAGAGAAGAAGTGAAAAAATAAAAATATGGATAGACAAATAAAATTAACACAAAAATACGATGGACTAAGAGCTTATCCCGAAATTAGCGATGAACCCGAATAAGCTTACGCCAAACAATAACAACGCAGGCAAATTGGCGTAAGGCCATGTAGTTTTGAGCCTTTTTTTCATAACGAACTAGGAGTTTGCGAAAACGATTGAAAAAAGAGTGTGTAACCTCAACAACCCAGCGGCGTGCGCGAAAGTCAGGGTTTCGTTCCAATTCCTTCTTTTCCTCACCGCGAGGCCGAATATGTGCAATATAATCACGTTGTTCAATAGCTTTTCCGCTGCCGGTATAACCTGCGTCCAAGCACAGATTGTCCCCATTTTCCTCGGTCTGTTGGATTCTTCCAGGCGGACTCCAAGGCCAAAGGTGCTTTT
>CAQJOC010000059.1 GCA_948815685.1 uncultured Eubacteriales bacterium
CGCAGCACATAAAATATCCCCTCAAGTGCTTTCCTTGCTGGCATTGGCTTTCTACTTTGACCGGGAGAATTTTTGTATTCCTTCCCTGGATTCCGCCCTTTTTTCGGTATTTCTCCCTTGATTACTTCCCAAAATTTATCTGATATTGTCCATGCCTTATAGCTTTTCTTTTCTTCCATTTTTATCACCCGAATGCTATTATACTCCTTTTGTGTTTATTTTGGGATAGGCTCTTAGTTTTATATGTGAATTAAATAAAATATATAGTTTGAGTTATTATTCCAAATAAGGCATGTGAGTTTTAATGGTTTTTAAGGATGTCTTAATAAATATGAGTTTTCTATAAAAATATAATAAAATGATTGCTTTTTGTATTCATATGTACTATAATAAAGTTTAAGACCTTAGGTATTAATATATTTTTTTAAAGGACTGATGATTTATGGGAAAAACATTTGACGAAGAACATGTTGCACACTACTTGTCGCCGAGTGGTGTTCTTACAATACCAAAAGGTTTTACTAAATAGATTCCTACACTTGCGCAAATGATCCAAACATTCAAGAGGTTGTTATTCAAGATAGTATGGAACGAATTGGAAAACTATCTTTTAGAAATTGCGTAAATCTTAGAAACGTAACTGTGAAGGGTAAAGTGGACAAAATTGGGGATACTGCTTTCTTTGACTGTATATCCCTTGAACAATTAAAAATATCCGGAAGTGTAGGGATAATAAAAAATTATGCTTTTGGAAAGTGTCGGGCCTCAAACGCGTACACATAGGCGGAGGAGTTAAAACTATAGAATACAGTGCTTTCGATAACTGTAGATCTCTTACGGAAGTGATCATAGGCATGAGTACAGAGATGATCAATAGAAATGCTTTCCATGGCTGCGAATCTCTTAGAGAGTTAGATATATGTGGCAAAATAATAACGATAGAGCAAATTAAAAAAACAAAGAGAGGGGAAGAAGAGGAAGAAGAGGAAGAAGAGGAAGAAGATGTCTGATTTGGTTGTTTTATTAGAATTCCTACGAAATCAAAACATACGCATAAGTAAAACAACATATTGGGTTTTAGATACCTTTGAAATGAAAAATATTCGCCGATTTTGGGAAACATACTTATAAAAAATAGAAAGCTTTTTAATACCCCTCGAGTTAATTTTGAATGAAGGCTATTTTAGGGTTTGTATGAAAAGTAAAACAAATTATATATTTTATCTAATTTACAGATAAGCCTCACAAAATGAGTTCAGAAATACAAAAATTTACCAAAAAACTTTTCGAATTGTTTAAATTTTTATACTAAACTTTCAGCTAAGCAATATTTTTTCATATCTACCAATTATCTCACTTTAGCTCTTTTTTATTTTTAAGACAAGCCCTACACAAAAATCTGTTCTCAAAAACTGTTATCACCATTTTTATCTGATAATTATAATATGATATTAGCCTTAAAAAGGAGGGGAATTAAAATTCAAAAGTTAATTAAATTTTATACAACTTTATTTGTCGGTATTTTTATAATTTTTCAATTTCCTTTTTATGGTTTATATAAAAATTTTAATGCCAACCCTTTCTTCGGTTCTGAATCCGATACATCTGAACCTTTGCAGGAACCTCTTATTTCTTTAAAAAATTCCGAAAATCGTTTAAAAAGGCCCAACTCTCATAGCGATATTCCTAAAATTCGTACACATTCTGAGGTAAGAAATGAATTAGTAAAAAATGCTTTCAAAACAATAGCCAATATCTTTTTAAACTTATTTAATAAATGCGGAAATTGCACAGCCCCATAAAGAAATAAGCTTGTCTAAAGAAAATCCGGCATTTGCAGGGCTCGTAGAAGGAAGTTTTATTATATCAATACCGATTTTGTTAAAACAGTATTTATTGTATAAACTATATGCCAAATTGCCATTAGCATATAGTTTTTTTATATTGGATTTAAAAATTAGCCCTTGTATATCATTTATAGTAACATTTTTTATACTAGTATCGCTTGACCCCTTGATTTCACATGATTTTATAACATCCCATAATGCTATTTTATTATCCAATAAAAGTTTCTTTTTTTCTTCAGCAGTTTGTGGAACAATTGAACTGTCCGTTAAGCTTAAAATAACTTTCCAAAATCTATTTCCCGGATGTCCATAATAAAAATTAATAGCTCTGGATTTAACTGATGGAAAAGAACCTAATATTAAAATTTTTGAATTTTCATCAAAGATAGGTTTAAACGGATGAACTGTTTTTTTATTTCTATGGTATTTTTTTCATAATTATACATTTTTATAACCTCTTGGATTGTTTTTTATCCATCTCCATGAGTCCTCACACATAGCCTCTATATTATATTTTGCCTTCCAGCCAAGCTCACGTTCTATTTTAGAGACATTTGCAAAGCAAATTGGTAAATCGCCATCTCTCCTTTGGGTTATTGAATATTTTATCTTAATTTTTGAAACCTTTTCAAAGGTTTTTATTAATTCAAGAACACTGTAACCTTTTCCGGTCCCTAAATTATAAATATTTATCCCCTCGGAATTTTTGCCTTGATTATTCGAATTCAGTAAGCTTTTAAGTGCAATTATATGTCCTTTTGCTAAATCGACAACATGAATGTAATCTCTTATACAAGTTCCATCCGGCGTTTCATAATCATCCCCAAAAACTTTAAGTTCGGGAAAATCTCCGACTGCAACTTTCAATATATAGGGCATAAGATTATTTGGGATTCCTTGTGGCTCTTCTCCTATCATTCCGCTTTGATGAGCACCAATTGGATTAAAATATCTTAAAATTATTGTATGCCAAGATGAACAAGATTTACTTAAATCTCCTAAAATCTGTTCTATCATGCATTTTGTGCGTCCATACGGATTTGAAATTATCCCATATGGCATTTCTTCACCATATGGCAAAGGATTATTTCCATATACAGTGGCCGATGAACTAAATATTATCTTTTTTGTATTAAATTCGTTCATTATTTCAAAAAGTGCAATTGAACCATATAAATTATTATCATAATATTCAAGCGGCTTTGCACAAGATTCCCCGACTGCCTTTAAACCCGCAAAATGAATTACTGCATTTATATTATTTGCTTTAAATATTTTCCTTAATAGCTCTTTATTTCTTAAATCTCCTTCATAAAATTTAACTTTTTTACCGGTTATTTTTTCGACTCTCTTTATTGGCTCAAATGAACTATTCGAAAAATTATCTAAAACTAAAACATGATATCCGTTATTTAAAAGCTCAACGCATGTATGACTTCCGATATATCCGGTTCCTCCGGTCACTAAGACAGTATCCATTTTTCATCACCCTTATATTTCAATTTTTAGTATAGTAAATCAATTTTAAAATAGGCGAAATATTTTTTGAAGTAAAAAATTAATAAGCTATATGATATAAAGACTAATTTTTGAAATTTAGCAAAATCACAAAAATTGAGGAAACACCGCACAAAAGATATCTATAAAATTTGTAAATATGCTTTTAATTATATAATAATAAAATTCTTGACAATCAATAAATATTTATATGAATTTAGAACCATAATACGTTTAAAAATTTAATAAGACATTATCGATATAAAATTTTTGTTAGGTATTTCCTTAATCTATATCTTGTTCTCAGAAAATTTTTGCAAATAAATTTTAGTTTTCATACAAACCCTAAATGTTTCTTTCGATCCTTGAGTGCTTTTAAAGTGTAATGGATATTTTTGTCTATGCTTATAATAAATTTGGTGAATTTAAATCTCGCTTTCTACACCTTAAAAATCTGCTTCTTTTATTGATTTTATACCTTATCTTTAATTTGGACATTTCTACTTTAATATAATGTATTGAATTTTTAAAAATTGTGTGTTATAATTTAAAATAGGTGAGGTTGTGGGGTTTGAATAATAAGAGTATTAAACGTTTAAGTTTTTTGGGAATAGTTCTGGGAATTTTTTTGATATCCTCTTTTATTAGTTATAATGAAAATGGGAATGCAATATGGACTAAAATTTTCAGTACCGTAAATTTATCGTCTTTTTCTGAAAAAGAGAAAGATTATAATATGGGAGTACACTTTTTAAGTGTGGGAAAAGCAGATTGCAGTTATATTAAATTTGGAAATGCCAATATTTTAATAGACTCCGGTGACAAAGAAATTTTTCCTACTACGATTAAATATCTTAACAGGCGTGGCATCAGAAAACTTGATTTGGTTATTGCAACCCACCCACATAGAGACCATATAGGACAAATGTCTGACATAATAGATAGGTTTGAAATAGGCTGTTTTATTATGTCAAAAGTTCCTGATAAAGTTCCCAAAGATTCAGAAACATATGATAAAATGATGGTTTCTCTTAAAAGGAAAAATGTAAATATAAGGTATGCAAAACCGGGGGAACGGATTAAAATTTTGGATTTGACGGTTGATATACTGGGTCCATGTAGAACATATGAAAAACTTAATGATAATTCTGTTGTAGCTAAGCTGACATATGGCGAAGACAGCTTTTTATTTATGGGCGATGCTGAAAAAAACTCTGAAAAAGATTTAATAGAAAGTAAAAAAGATTTAAAAGCAGAAGTTTTAAAGGTTGGGCATCATGGCAGCAAAACATCTACGACGGTAAAATTTATTGAAAAAGTTAGACCTAAATATGCTGTTATATCTTCCGGACCGAATAAATTTGGTCTTCCAAGCCGGAAAACCATAGATAATTTAAATAAATTTATGGTTAATGTCCTAAGAACAGACGTTATGGGAGATATATCTTTTTTTACAAATGGCAATGGTTTGGAATTTATTTCACAAAAATCTGTAGCTTAAGCAGTTAAATAAAAGACAAAAAGGAGATTACATATGAATGGAGTTGCATTGGCGGGTTTGACATTTTTAGGGATGGCAGCTACAGCGATGTCTATATTCGGTATTACATATTTGTGTACTCACAAGGCTAAACCGTCCAAAAGTACTTCTGAATCAAGTGCTACCGATTTAGATAAACTGAATCTAAAAAATTCTCAAGGGAAAGGTGTTAAGAACAAAAAAAATGATAATAGCATGAATCCTACAATAAAATCACTAAATCCTTCCGATGTTTTAGAAAAATCTGCCCTAAAAACGAAGTATGGAGAAAAAATATATAAAAAGGGTAATAAAAAAATACGGCTTCATCGACAGGAAGGCTTAACATGTGGGATTTGTGCAGCAGCGTTTGCAATTTGTGCATCGGGAAAAACTAATGAAACAGATATTGAAAAAGTTGTAAATAACGCCATAAAAGTAAAACATATAAACACACATGAAGAATTGGAATTGTATGACATAATCGGCATATTTAATATGTATAATATGGACAGTGCTCTTACCAATGTGATGACTCCTCTTAAAAATAAGAATGAAATTTATATAGAAAAATTTTTGAAAGATTGTATTAATAGTGATAGTATTGTAATAATTAATTTAGCAGGGCATTGGGTTACTGTTTGTGGATGTACAGTAAATGCATTTGACGTGTATGACTCATCATTGGGCTACGTTACCAAAATGACAGCTAAAGATATTTTTAACAGGCTTCCTGTGCCTACAATGGAAGAAGTTTATGGCACAAGACAAGACCGATATAATAAAGACTATAATGATATTTGGCGTGGGAACAAAGCATTAAATGCGATTAAGGTAAAATGTTAAAATATAGGGAATAAGATTAAAATTTTCGCGTAAAAGTTGATCAAAATAATTTGTTTTATTGTATATAAATAGTCTTGGAATAAAGTAATGAAAAATTATTTTTATCTTTTGATGTTAAATAGCAGGGCTGATTATAAAATAAAAATTTATAGAATAGACTAATTTAGCCAAATAACTTAAAAAAGATTAAAGATAAACTAAAAATTTTTATAATGAGGAACGCTTGTGAAGCTTTATTTTTATTATGGAGTTATGAGCTCCAGTAAAACAGCTAATGCTTTGATGAAAAAATTTAATTTTGAAGAAAATGGCAAAAAAGTTGCATTAATAAAGCCTAGTATTGATACAAGATTTGGAGAGACCATTGTGAAATCACGTGCAGGTCTTTCCAGTGAAGCGTTTTTAATAAAAAGTGATGATAAAATTGAAGATATTATAGACAAAAATAATATATTTGAAATAATAATCGCCGATGAAGCCCAATTTTTTACTGAAATCCAAATCGATGAACTAAGAAACTTTGTTAATCAAGGGATAATGGTTATGTGTTACGGACTTAGGACTGATTATACGGGACATCTTTTTGAGGGAAGTAAAAGACTTTTAGAAATAGCGGATACGATAAGGGAAATTCCATCTATGTGTGCAAAATGTGGTAGGAAAGCTATAATAAATGCGAAATATTTGGGCAAAAAAATAATATATAAGGGAAAACCGATAGATATCGGAGGAGAAGACAAATATATCACACTTTGCCATCAATGCTGGAAATTAGGAGAATTATAAATTTGAAAGATTTGAACAATTTGTCTGAAATATAGAATAAATCATGAGAGTTTTTGTAAAATAATACTTGTTTTCATAATTGTCCCTTTTTTCAGAACTAATTCTTTTTGTCCAAATATTTCCACAACTTGTGAAAAGAGTCTTTTTTGTATTCCTTTCTCCGTAAGGGGACACCACAAAACCTTCCTATTACACCTCATTAAAGACCTGTCTCTGTGAAGTTACTTCGCAAAATTCCGAAAAAACCGACTATCT
>CAQJOC010000060.1:0-2089 GCA_948815685.1 uncultured Eubacteriales bacterium
CCAACTCTAAGAAGGTTGATAAAGTAAAAAAACAAGAACCTAAAGAGCCAGAAGCAAAAGAATTAATAACTGCGCCTTTTGTGTCTGATGGCAAAGAAAATCTAAAAAAAGAGCCCAAAGGAGTAATATCTATAACTTCGGTTGCTGATGAGGCAAAACCGGAACAGACAAATGTTGACTCTTCTAAAAATGAGGATAAGCAGCCTAAAGTAGAAACTGAGGAAACTAAAAATTTATTTGATGGAGAAAATAAAGAGGCTGAAAATTCAGCTGATTCTAGCGGTTCCATAAACAACAGTAAGGAAATGTCGGATAAAAATGTCCAAAACTTGCTAAAAAATCAATCTGAAGAGTTTGTAGACTCAGATAAAATTTCCAAAGAAGACAGTGGTAAAAATAAAGCAGATAAAGATTTGGATACGTCTGCTGAAAACGGCAACACAGATGAAGCAATAATTCTCACGAGCGCAGAAGAAAATCTAGATAAGGATAACGGAGAAGCATCAAATCTTGTTGACGCTTCAAATGAAGATGCAATGCAACTCGAGAAGAAATTAATGCAGAAGAAAAAGCTGAGCAAGCAGAAAAAAAATAAAGCAAACTCTGCCACTCCAGCAAGTCCTGTTTTGCCTGAAGATGAAAGTAAGAGTAAAGAAGAGAGCAAGAAGACGGAAAACACTAATAATGATGAAATGCCAAATGAAGCCAAACCACCGGAGATCTCTGATAAACAATATGAAAACTTAGAAAATCTATATAATAGTGGTGAAAAAACTGAAAAAAGTTTATTGGAACAAATTTCGTCGGACGAAGAAAACCTTGTTTCTACCGAAGAAGATAAAGGTGCCTCAGAAGATGCAAGTGGGGTAGTTAAACAAATAGCCAAAGAAGTATTGGATCAAGGTAATCCTAAAGAAAACTTATCTGATACTGAAGCGGCAGATGAAAATGATGGAAAAGAAGAAAATAATACTGACAATGACAATGAAGTTGTTTCAAAAGAAAGCGAAGCAAATTTGTCTCCTGACGCGATAGAAAACAGCGAATCTAAGGAAGAAAATTCAGAAAAGCACGTGACTATAACTACGGTTGAAGAGCCAGAATCTAAACTAAAAGATTTAAGTGATGAAAAGCCTTCAAGCAACATCGATAATGCAAAGTCAGAAAGCGAGGAGGTTTATACAATACCTGAAGAACCAGATGTTAATGGTGAAGAAAATATAGCTAAAAATGCAAAAAAAGCATCTAGTAACATTATGGACGACAAGAAATCATCTTTAAGCAATTTAAATTCTGATAATGGCCTTTCTAGTTCAGCTAGTGACTTTTATAGCGAACACGAAGATGAACAAAGTAGTCAAAATGAATTAAACGACGATAAAGATAATATTAAATTTCTTAGTGGCAAAACGCCTAAAATATCTCAAAAGGCAATGTCGGATAACGCTGCCAATCAATCTGATAACGAAAGAGATGAAAGCACAACGCCCCAAAAATCTGACGAGCAAACTGATAAAAAAGCAGATACTAAAGACAACAATAGTGAAGATTCTTCAAGTGAAGAGGATGAAGAAGTAGTTAAAGACAAAGAGGAAACAGCAACCATCATCAACTCAAATTTAGAAGAGATTTCAGACGGCCTTGAAAACCTTGAAAATGAACTTATTAATTTGGAAGAAAATTCATATAAAAAGTGGAATGATATTGAAGTTCAAAAATGGGATTTATTGAGCGATGATTCTTCTGATGCCAATAACAACAATGACGACGCAAGTAAGCAAAATGCTGCAAAAGACAGCACAAATAAAGCTGCGGATAAAACTGCAAGCAATGACTCAGACGTTGAAAAATCGTTACAGGCTGATGAAAATAATATTAAAGGCTACACCAAGCAAGATGAAAATCAGTGGACAGAAAAATTGGTAACAGATTCAACATCAGCTTCTAATAATCACTCATTTACACCGAAAATAGATGCATTTTTGAAGAATTTCACGAAAGAAAACCCTGAATTAAATGATAAAAATCAGCAAACAGAAAAGTTGGTAATAGGTTCAACCTCACCTACAAAAAATTTAGATAGCTTCTT
>CAQJOC010000060.1:2099-6749 GCA_948815685.1 uncultured Eubacteriales bacterium
AAAGGAAATTCTGAATGGTTAAACGATGCACCCAAAAGTCTTAATACCGGAAAAAATCAAAATAATCTAGATACTACGAATAAAACATCACCATTTGCAATTAATGTACCTTCGCCAAGAAAAGAAAATGAAGAAAAGTTGGTTAAAAAAACTTCGTCAGATAATAAAAAAACTGAAGATTTTTCATCAGGCAACGAAGACTTTTCACTTGGCTCTTCCTCTAGTGATAATGACGAATCTGCCCAAACAGGCGACTACATGACCATAACACCCCAAGTAGCTCAAAAGGTACTAAATAAAAATGAACCAGATGAAAAAGACGATAAAACTGATACTGAAATAGAAACTGCAAGCAATGACTCAGACGTTGAAAAATCGGTACAGGCTAAAAATATTTCTTCAGATAATGAAAGTGCACCTAGTTCTCCAAAATCAAGTCAAAACCCAGCTCAAGTCTCAACAGAAAATGAAAAACCGCAACCCCAACCTCAAGCGGAGTCTACAATAGAAAATGAAGACGAGCAGACATTCAATAATAACAGCAAAAAAGACAATGACAATATGGCAAAACCTGGAGACATCACAGAGGAAGAAGATAATCAAAATACATCTAAGTGGACAAGTAAAAGAGTGCAAGATTTATATAATAATTTGGGCTCATTTAATGGAGAAAATAAACTTCCTCCAAAACTCAGACAAGAACTGTACGACTTTTTTGACGATGCTGAAGTTGTTCCTGATGCACAAGAAATGACGTTTAAGGTTGGCAATGTCTCTATTAAAGGTGATGTGGCTAAAAAGTTCCATAGCTTGGCATATTGTTCAAATGTTGTCTATAACCCCAATACTAGCGACCACATTAAGGAATTATCAAGATGTGTAATGTTTAGCGGCGGTTATATATCAGGAAAAATGGAGAATTATTCGAATAAATATGGCAAATGTGAGGAAAATGTAGAAAAGGCAAAGGAAAGTGTAAGGGCTTTTGCAAATGACCTCAAGGAAATGATGCAATCGTCAAAGTTAAATAACCTTCCGAATTGGCTGCAAACAAATTTTAAGGATTGCTATAGGTATTTTAATGAATACATTTCGAAAGGATTAGAATCAAATTTAAATATGTTTGCACAAAGAACCTTTAGATTGAAATGGACACAAGAAAAAGTAGACGAATTAGTTAATGCCGTAAGTTCTGATAATAGTGAATCAGATTTGATGAATGAATGGACATTAATAAACTTTCTAAAAAATATTGACGTTGATTATGAAAATGGAAGTGGAAGTGGGCTAGCGTTTAAATTGCATGTTAATAATTCTAATGAAATTATCAATATTACAGGGGAACAGGCCCAAACTCTGCGTGAAAATATCTCAAAACATGTTGGAATTTGGTTTAACCCTATATTTGTTAGGGATAGCGAAAAAATTTCAAAAGAAAACGAAATAGAAATTTCTGAAGAAGAAAAGATAAAATTGGCACTAAAATGTGTAGCGTTTAGCAACGGGTATAGAGACCTTCGTCTAGCCACGCAGTATGGAGAATTTAAATTAATAAAATCAAAAAATAATAAGAATAGTGCTCAAAAAAATTTATCAGAAGCAGAACAAATTTTAGAGGGGCTTTCCTCTAAACCGGTATGGAAAAAAATTCAACCATGGGCCAAAGAAATGGTGGCAGATTTTACATGGTCACAAGCGAGAGTTAACAATGTTTTTACCTTGATGGAAAAGAAAATAAACGGAATAAATTCATTTAAAGTAATTCAAAAAGAACAAAAGGAAATATCTCAATTTGTTAATAATCTTGTTATTTTGGGAAAATCGGAAAAACCTAAATTTGCAATTGGGGTTAAAGATATTTCCGGCGAACAAGCTCAAACAATTATAGACTTAAAAGGCAAAGTTAATCTTGATATTATCTTTAACCCTTATGCAAAAGATAAAGAGATGGAAGCATTACGCTGCACAACACTAAGCCCTGACTTTTTATCAATGCAAGCTAATTTAGCCAACCACTTTAGAGATAACAACAAAAAAGTAAATGAAGTTTTTGTCGACTTTTTGGATACTCTAATAAATGTGCAAAATAAAAATACAATATCAAAATACAAATCATGGGTTCAAGACTCATTTAATAAATATATTGAATCAATAAAAACTTACTTTCATGTTGAAAATTTAGAAACAGCAAAGGAAAAGGCTAGCATATCTTGATTTGCTTCACCATAGTCATAAAAACAAAAAAGTGTAGAGGAAGGAATACAACACAAATGATAATGCTAATAACAATGATAAAATGCCTTGTGAAGGTGATTTTATGGGATAACATAGCTGCGCCCCAGATAATGGCAGCGAACCTTACGTTTTGAACATTAACAGAGCAGCGATAGTAAACAACAATTGCAGAATGGATTTTTGGACTGATAGTCACTTGTAGCTAACTTTTATGAGCATCAAGGTTGATGGCGAAATTGGCTTGGAACTTCATTCAGATACAGCAGTTTTAAAAAATTGAGCAAAAAAACGATTTAGTAAAAATAGGGAAAGGCAAAGATGCATTAACTTATCAAAAACGAGTCAGCACCGGATCCGCAATACTTGTGTCGGCATAAACTTGGTACAATTTAGTCAATACCCTGATTTGCCAATTAAACTTTATCCAATTTATTCACCTCATAATCAGGTAATAGACACCATGCGAAAAAAACAAAATCGATCGTAAGTGCTGAAAAATATAATAAAGAACAATTCACTTTAGCTTTTTATTCTGTCCCAAAGTTTTTTTATTTCTTATTGTGCTTTAGGCTTATAGGGTTTCCCATTGTTAAATAACGCTGAACTTTTGTTATCTATATTCTCTACTAAAAGTTTAATGTCTTCTATAAATTTATCTCTATCCAGTTTATCTATACAATTAACATCGAGAATCCCATATTCATAAAGTCGATATAGAAAATCTAATTTATCCTTTAAATTTTCTTCACTTTTATATGAAAATTGTATGCAATCTATTCCTATAAAATCATCAATATATTTATTATTTATACTTTCATCTATCCACAATCTTATAGGGGAAAAACGCACCCCTTCCAGATTTGGGACTTCTTTAAAGCTATCTTCAAAAGCCGAGTCACCTATAGTTACCGTGCGTATACTTGGGATAAATTTATAAACGCTGTAAACACAACCATCTGGATGGTCATCTTCTCCTTGTTTGATTGTAAATGGAACTTGATCAAGCTCGCTGTTCTCAAAAGCAGAACAACCAAAACTTAAATTTGTTAAATTTTTAATATTATCAAAACTTATTCCTTCTGAAAAATGCTCAAAAGAGTAAGCTTCAAATACTACATTTGTTAAATTATCTAAGTTTAAAAATTTTATACCGCTTTTTACTTTAGATTTATGAAAATCAAAATCCCCAAATATTATATTTTTTAAATTACTTAAATTTGAAAAATTTAAGTAATTTAATGGAGTTTCTAAAAAAGATCTCATGCCAAATTTTAAACTTGTAAGGCTTTTAGATAACTTTACTGACTTAATTAAACTTTTATAAAAACTGTAATCTCCAAATTTGAACTCTTTTATTCTCTCATCTAATTCGAATTCTTCTATATTATTTATTGTAAAGTTATTAACAGTTCCAACTACTGGGCAAATTTTGCCTTCAAATAAAACTGTCTTTGGTATTTTTACTTTTTTTGTACCAGGGGCAACAAAAGGGAAAATTACTACTTCTGTGCTGTCTGGTTTTACTTTGCCATTATTGTACTAGTTTCCACACCATTATCATTATTATTGTCATTATCGTTTTGTGGTGCAGTATTTGGGCCTGGATTTTGCAAATCATTTTCAGCAGTTCCGGGGTTTGTGTTTTCTATGGATTTGCAAACGTCTTCTATTTGAGCTTTAGTGATTACAGCGTCAGCTATCGGGGCATTTGCGATTCCTGCTCCAAGCAAAGCAAAAGACAAAAGCCCTCCGTTCAAAAAAAGGGGCTTAAAATTAATACCTCCACTTACGTTGTAAAGGTCTTCTTTTGTTAATTCTTTTAAAGAAATTTCTTCGCACTCTAGCAATTCTTCTTCCGAAAAATTCAATTTATATTTTTTTACAATTGGTATGATTTCTTCTATAATCAGCGCTCTTAAATCTTTTTCATTAGTAATTTCTTTAGCTTCTTTGGCGATCCTTTCCTTAAGTCTATCGTCAGAAAATACCTTTTTATAAAATGCTGATATTTCTTCCATGATTTTTTTCATTAAAATCATCCTCCTTAAAATATAGTTATATTATACTATAAAAACCAATATCGTCAATTTATTTTAGGACATTTTGCGTTAAAGTGTGCAAATTGTCATTAATTTTTTCTGCTATTATTTAAATTTTATTTTCAAGTCACTTTTTTGCAACGAAAAAAGTATCCAAAAGCGTTCAAGTCGTCTTTTACTAACAAGTCAATACATCAACCCTAATAATGTGGTGCGATTTTTATTTTCGGCACAAAAAAGCAAAGCTCGGGGAGTTGAACCGAACTTTGCTGCTTTTCTTTTAATTATACTCGTGTTTGGTGGACACAAAGGGACTCGAACCCTTGACCTCTCGCGTGTGAGGCGAACGCTCTAACCAGCTGAGCTATGCGTCCAT
>CAQJOC010000061.1 GCA_948815685.1 uncultured Eubacteriales bacterium
CCATTATGTGGATTTAGCTCATCTGGTAGAGCGCCACCTTGCCAAGGTGGAGGTAGCGAGTTCGAGCCTCGTCATCCGCTCCATTTTTTATTTCGGCGCCATAGCCAAGTGGTAAGGCAGAGGTCTGCAAAACCTTTATCCCCAGTTCAAATCTGGGTGGCGCCTCCAGAATTAGCAGAGTTGTATTTTTTAGGGGAATAGCATTGAAAATTCTTAACATTGGATTTGAAAATATAGTCTCTTTGGATAGAGTTATTTCTATTCTTAATCCGGAAGCTGCTCCGGTTAAACGAATAATAAAAAATAATAAAAATTCGGGAAATTTATTGGATGCGAGTTGTGGAAGAAAGACGCAGTCGGTTATTATTATGGACAGCGGGCATGTTATATTATCTGCTTTAAAACCGGAAACACTTGAAAACAGAGTTGCAAAAGAAGATAATTCAGTAGGAGAGGAGAATTTTTAATTTGAAAAAAAAGTTTTCGGGTATTCTTATTGTTTTATCAGGTCCGTCAGGGATAGGCAAAGGTACAGTAATAAAGCAGCTCTTAAAAAAGATTGCAAACCTTAAAATATCAGTTTCAGTGACTACTCGTGAGCCTAGAGATGGTGAAGAAAATGGAAAAGAGTACTTTTTTACGGATAAGCAAAATTTTTTAACAATGGTCGAAAATTCTGAATTTTTAGAGTATGCTGAATATTGTGGAAATTTCTATGGAACTCCTAAAAAAAAATTATTAGATATGCTTAATAATGGGAATGACGTAATATTAGAAATTGACGTTGAAGGAGCGTTTCAGATTAAAAAAATTTTTTCTGATGCGATTAGCATTTTTATTGCTCCCATCTCAGAAGACACTTTGAAACACAGACTTTTAAATCGAGGGTCAGACAATGAAACGTCTATAAATGAAAGAATAAATCGGGCAAAAAAAGAAATCGAGTGTGCAACTGATTATGATTACTTAGTTGAAAATGTAGATTTAGAAAAGTGTGTAGAGGATATTTCTAAAATTATAGAAGTTGAACATATGAAAACTAAAAGATTATCTTATATTGTAAAAGAGGGTTAAAAATGTATAAAATTTTATCTATTGATGATATGTTAATGGGAAGAAAAAGTAAATATGCTTTAGCTGTTGCTGTTGCGAAAAGAGCAAGAGAAATAACAGATGAGATGTGTGAAAGAGGGGAACCTCTTATTGAAAAAGCTGTTAATATAGCTATTAACGAATTTAAAAATCACAAATATGAAATTCTGGAACCGGAAAAATATGAGGGTTAGTTTTAAGGCTTATTAAAAAACAGAATTCATCTATATTCACTAAATATAGATGACGAATTAAATGTTGAAATTATGTTAATAGCTAAAAAGATGTTTTGTGTAAATATGTTATAATAAATTAAAAAATATTTCATTAGGTAAGGGTTGTACTTATACTGTAAAAGCATGAAATTTGATTTTGCGACATTATTTTAGTTTGCTTGTTTGTAAAACTTATTCTTTTTAAGCATTTTTATGCGACTTTATATTCTTTATCTATCTTGTTTTAACCATTATTATTTCATATATCTTCTTTTAGCCTATTATGAATTTTAAAATTAATATTGACAAATTGTTATACATTGACTACAATAATATTGAATTTAATGCAATGAAAATAATTGATAAATAGAAAGAAGAAATTATATGAAATTTGAAAAACCAAAACTCAAAATTATAGGTAAATTGATGTCGATTGTCGCTTTTAGTACTGTCTTGATGGCAGTTGCTTCTTGTTTTAATAAAGATACTACTATGGTATGTGCAGAAGGCCCGGATGGCGTGGTACAAGGCGACGAATTAACCGCATCGGATGTTGAAGAATTATCTAAAGATACCGCTCAAGGCTCTAATGGGTGGTTGATAATTCCGTCTAACTTTACAAAAATAAAGTGGGATGCTTTTGAAAAGTGTAAAGCTAAAGTAGTATTGTTCGGGGGTAATATAGAAGAGTTGCCTGCATTTGCTTTTTATGGCAATAAATTCATTAAAAAAGTTTACCTGCCGGATTCTTGTATAGAGATAGGAGACTTTTGTTTTGGTGAATGTAGTGCTCTTAATGAAGTTGAGCTTAATAAGAACTCATGTTCGATAGGGGTATGTGCCTTCCTGGATTGTAAGGCATTAAAAAATGTAAAAATTCCTTATGGAAACCCTTCGGTTTTGGTACGTTCTTTTTTAAATTCCGGAATTGAATCTCTTGTAGTTCCTAGAGATATAACTTTAAATGCGATTTCCGGGTGGGGTACGTGTCCTAACCTTACCAGCATAACTTGTTTATAATGCTAGTGAGTTATCAAAAACATAAAAATAGATAAAATATTTTAAACATAAGTAAAAATTTATTTTTGTCCAAATTATCGTAGAAAGTTGTTTCGTTTTTATTGTCAATTTTCCACAAAAAGTGATTTGTTCTGAATAAAAGTTAAAATCCATACCGAAAGTATAAAAAAGAAGATAATTTTCTCCCTTTTTATGTTTATGTAAATATCCTTTATAAAAAATTATTATATCTATAAAATTATTTAAAATAATTTTGCCTTTAAAAGAATATTCATTTTTTTATTATCTATATATTTAGTAAAGGAGTGAATTAATTTGGCAATTAAAATATTTATAGATCAAGGGCACAATCCATCCGGAGTAAATGCCGGAGCTGAAGGATTTGGACTTCGTGAACAGGATATAACATATAACGTCGGAGCTTTTCTTGCGGATATTTTATCTTCTAATCCGAATTTTGAAGTTAGGACTTCTCGTACTTCACCGGAACAGATACTTGGAACAAGCAACTCTACAAGCCTCGCAGAGCGCGTAAATATGGCAAATTCTTGGCCGGCAAATTATTTTATAAGTATTCATACCAACGCGAATGAAAATCCGGCAATAAATGGTACGGAAGTTTATGTTTATGAAGAATACAGCCAAGGATATTATATGGCTGAAAGCATTCTTAATTCCATAGTTGCTCGGGTCGGAACACGAGATAACAGGGTTAGAGTGAGACCGTCTTTGTATGTTCTTAGAAAAACGCAGATGCCCTCTGCATTGGTGGAATTAGCCTACATAACCAATCCGAGTGACGCTCAAAAGCTAAAAAACGATCAATATCAGTTTGCATATGCGATATACGAGGGATTGCTTGACTACTTTGGTTTAAGATAATTTAAGGAAAGCTAAAATCATAAGCATTATTCCACTAAGCCATGATAAATTAAAAGAAAATTTTTCGGCAACCCTGTTTCCAATAAAACATCCGAGCATAACTGCCAACATATCTGATATTAGGGAAAATGCAACAATTTGCAAAATGTTTGAATTTGCAAGGGCAGCCCCGAATCCGACTGCAAGACCATCAAGAGAAAGTGCTATTGACAGTGAAGAGGCTTCTTTAATTTTTAAAATTTTACTTGGATTTAAATCAATTTTTTCTTCTTGAATTCCCATATTTATATCAAAATTTATGCCAATAAAGGATATTTTTATATTTTTTTTAATATCTCCCTTTTTTTCTTTTATCCATTCCACGAGGCTTTCTCCGAATTTTGTCAAACCTAGAATGAACAATATAAGGAAACAAATCAAATGTGTTAAAGATTGTGGTATAAAATTGCTTATTACTGAGCCGAAAAATAGTGAAACAGCTAAAATAGAGCTACATATTACATTGATTGCGGTAACTGAAGAAAATGGGATTTTTACTTTGTTCGCACCATAGGCAAAGCTGGCGACAAATGCGTCCATAGATAACGCGGTGACTATCATAATAGATTCTAAAATTGATAAAAGCATATCATTCAAAAAAATTACTCCTTTCCGGTTTCGGAAATTTCGGTTAGAAATCGGGGGGCCTTTTTGGACTGTGTTCTAATGAATATTTTATTCAAAACATAAAAAGTTGTTACCGAAATTTTAAACAAGTTTGTTCATTTTTTTACCGGATTTTGGACCGACAAACAAATAAAACGCTTGACTTAAATTTTTACACAGTATATACTGATTTTGAATTGAGCTTGCCCAAGTAGCTTAGTGGAGAAGAGCGTTGTTTTTGTTTTAAATCAGAGGTGTCGGTGCGAACCCGTCCTAGGGCAAATTTATATAATATAAAGCGAGGTACAGCGAATGTTTGAAGCAGATGAAATGTTGGAAGCAGAAGAAGTGTTGGAAGGTAGCGAAAATTTTGAGGAGCAAGATGACAGCAATGCGGAGTCAGGTCAGGATTCAATCAATGATGGGGAATTTGTTGATAAGACTTTAGTATGTAGGGACTGTGGTTCGGAATTTGTTTTTACTGCAGGGGAACAAGAGTTTTTCGCCGAAAAAGGATTTCAGAATGAACCTAGAAGATGTAAAGCCTGTCGTGATGCAAACCGCAATAATCGTCGTGTAGGCGGAGAAAGAGAATTTTTTACAGCGACTTGTGCAAATTGTGGCGGCGAAGCCAGAGTTCCATTCCCGCCGAGTGGAGATCGTCCGGTATACTGCAGTACATGTTATGAAAAAATAAAAGAAAATAGAGAAAATAGTTCACCCAGTTATTCCAGAAGTTTTTAAAATATTTTTTATAATATGTTTTATTTTGAGTCTTACCTAATTATTTTTAGGTAAGATTTTTTTATTTAAAGATTATTATATAAAGATTATTTGGTTTTTTATCATGTTTTTATAAAATTATAGTTAAATACCCTCTAAAATGGTTTTGGCAAAAGCCCAGGGTAGGCTTGTACCCTTTTTATATAAAATATTGGTTTAGTTTTTAAGGTATCCATTTTTTAAGTTAGGTTACCATAAACCTCAGTCTGACATGCTAAGGATTTAATGCATATAAATTTAAATATAATTTATAATTTTCAGCTGTTTTTCTGATTTTATATTTATTTTATGAAAATTTATTATAAAAATTCATTTTTATGTGTTGACTTTTTGTGATACTTTGCTATAATGAAACTTGTAGGAAAGATTTTAATAGGTAAATATTATAAAAAAATAAAAAGGAGTGGTTAATATGCCATTAGAAATACCAAAGTTTATAACAGATTTAGCTACAGGGCTACAAGATATAGCGGCGCAGTTGGACGCTGCATTGGCTGCCATACAAGAAAAACGTGCTGACTTTAATAATTTACTGGAAACAAAGCTTAAAAATTATGGATTTGGGTTTACTACTAACCTATATGATACATTTAAAAGAGGAGTCGAATCTGGGCGCCTTAGAGTGGCGGGGCTACTTAAGGAACTGAAGGGTGACAAAGATAACAATGGTATTATTAATGCACTTGATGAATTATCGAAACTTAAAATTGAGAATAAAGAGATAACTCAAGTTGATTTAGCGGTCGCTGCCGACGAGTCGGATGGCGTTAGAAAAGCCTTGAACGATGTTAATATGCAGATAAATACTTTTGATACTAAAGATAACGCAAAGTCTAAACGTAAAAGTGAAATTACCAAAGCCATTAAGGCTCTTGAAAGAGAAATGTTTAAATACGTGGCGATACAGAAATATGGACTGAATCCTGATGATGTGACGGATGATATGAATGTCGATGCACTGAATGCTAGATATGCTGAAAAAAGAACAGAGGCGATTGTTGCTGCTGGTCTTGCCCCTGACAGGGCGGCTGCTCTTGATATTAATACCGATTCGGATGAATTTAAAAACGCAAAAATTACAGACTTGCCTGGTTTGGTTGATGCTAAATTTAATAGCGTTATTGATAAAATCACTGCTGATCTGAACAGTGACTTTAGATTGGGGAAACATATAAAATTTTTGAAAAAAACTTCAATTGCTGATTTACCCGATGGTGTCGTGACTCGAGATTTGATTGAGGCGAATAAAGGGAAAAATTTGGAGGATACCATTGGAAAACTGGTCAACAATGTTTATAGACCGAAGATTCAGGCAGAGGCAGACACTTATATTGACAATCAATTGGAAAGGTGTGCGGATGATTGCGACCCGGCTGCTCGGCTTCCTGAAGATCTGAAAACTGGTAGCTTGCTTGTTGCTTGTTCTGATCGGGTTGCTGAATACGTCACCGATAAAGCTGATGATCTAAAAGGAAGAGTCTGGAATGATATAGAAAACGTGACTATTGATCTGGAATCCATTTCAGCATTTTCTGCGGATCTAGAAAAAGCTGAAGATAGCCTGGCTGGAGCATATAATACGTTCTCTGCGAAAGTTGCTGCTTTGGCGGCTGGAGATAAAAAACTGTCTGATAAAATATTAGGTTTAGTAGATACTAAAATGAAAAATATAGACAGTGAGGCTGCTGTTACTGAAACTTTAGATGAAATCAAAAAAGTTTTGCAAAAGAGTACCGGAGTCGATTTCGGCGCTCCCGCCACTCCTTGACCCTGCAGATATATCAGATCGCCTGGATAGCGACGTTGTATTCCCTGGTAGCTGTATAAATAAACTTTGATTTTTGTGAGGAGGCATTCTGATGGAAGGTGTGTTCCCGTCTCGTGCTGAGCTTGTTTTGGCTCTGAGCTGCACCGAGATCTCTAGACGGTTGGATGATAATATGGGGGGCTGGACTGCTATGCTGCCTTCTCTTGGGCCTTTGCTGATTGCCCTCGAAAACTCTGCTGTAAGTTCGTTGCCCGCTCTTTTGGAACCTGTGTTGTGCGATGATTCCCGTGACTTCAAACGCTTGCAACGTTTTGTTGGAAATTATAAAAAG
>CAQJOC010000062.1 GCA_948815685.1 uncultured Eubacteriales bacterium
TATTAAACTATTTATTTTTATTTTTTTTCTGTGTTTAACATTTGAATCTTTGGCTATGTTTTGTTCTAAAACAATAAATTGAGAAAAACCACTTGACATTTATGTACATATTACATATAATTTAATTAGTGGTTTTATGTAATACCACTAAAATTTTAATAAGGAGGTTTTATTTATGGATAATAATGGAATGGAAAATATTACTGACAGTGATAATGTTGAATTAGGTACAGATATAGATGCTGAAGGGGGATGCAAAGGACCGAATTGTCCTAAGCCAGGCAAAAGACCGCCCCATCACCCTGGCAAACATCCGCACCAAGGAGGTCCGAAAGGTCAAGGTCAACCCAATGCGGAATCTGCTCCGCTAGGATTAATTGCTCCTCCGCCTGCAGATGTAGGAACTCCCACCGGCGAATAATGTATATAACATACACCACAAAAATACGCATCTTATTTCCAGAGATGCGTATCTTTTATATCGCATTTTAAAGCATTGAAGCAAGGTTCTATTCCTTTTGCTTTTTGCTTTGAATAATCTTTAAGACAGATAATTACCCTATCGGAAAGTAATAAAATAGATATTATATTTACTATTGACATAAGCCCCATGCAAATGTCTGCGAAATTCCACACTAAATCCGAACTTGATATTGCACCCAAAAATACAGGTAAAATACAAAACATTCTAAAGGCAATTAAAAGTTTGGGAGAATCATGTATAAAAAGTATATTTGATTCAGAATAGCAATAATTCCCTATAATAGAACTAAACGCAAAAAGAAAAATTGATATGGAAATAAAATGTATTCCAAACTCACCCAGCTCATTATTTAAAGCTTGCTGTACAAGAGGAATACCATCTAAATGACCGTCTAAATTTATTTTAGATGATAAAATTATAAATGCTGTGGCAGTGCATATAAGAGTATCTATAAATACAGAGAGTACCTGTACTATCCCTTGTTTTACAGGATGAGAAACATCCGCTGTGGCAGAGGCATTTGGAGCACTTCCCATACCTGCTTCATTTGAAAACAAACCTCTTTTAATTCCAATCAAAACGACACTTCCGGCGAATCCTCCAAATATAGCTTTGATGTCCAGTGCATCTTTAATAATTAAGGAAACGATAGCAGGAAGCTTGTCCAAATTAATAAATGTTATATATACCCCGACTCCGATATATATAGACGCCATAAACGGAACAACAGCTGAAGAAATAAATCCTATTCTATGTGTGCCGCCGAATATTACTAAAGCTGTAATCAAAGAAAGAACCGTTCCAATGACAAAATGCCAAATATTTTGCCCATATTCTGGGATATAATAATCAAAAGAAGATGAAATTTGATAAGATTGCAATGCGTTAAATCCACATGAGAAACATAATATTAATAACGATGAGAATAAAATTCCTATATTTCTTTTCCCGAGTGCACTTTGTATATAGTAAGCAGGTCCTCCTCTGAACGACACTCCGTCATCATCGTGAACTTTATAAATCTGAGCTAAAGTACTTTCAACAAATGCAGATGCAGTTCCGAATATTGCCATAATCCACATCCAAAAAACCGAACCGGGTCCTCCGGCGACAAGAGCAGTCGTTATTCCTGCTATATTCCCCGTTCCAACTCTGGAAGCTGTGGATATCATTAAAGCCTGAAAGGATGAAATTTGAGCTTTCGAAGATTTTTCCCTTATAAGGCGTAATGATTCCGAAAAATATCTAATTTGAACAAATTTGGTTTTAAAGGAAAAATAAATTCCACATATTACCAATAAACCAATAAGTATATAAGTATATAAAAAATCATTTAAACTGTTTAAAATAAAATTAATAGCTGGCATATAAAATCCTCCTATTAACATTATAACCTAATAACTTTAAAAATGTAAATTTAAAAAAGATTAAATATGTTCCCTTTGACCATTAGGGCTTGTCAGTAGTATTAGGGCTATGCCCGAAACTAAAATACCACCCACAAATCGGGTGGATCTTTATTAATATTTTTGTAAACGTTGCTAGAAACAATCAAATATTTAAAAGCATACTGGTATAAAAACATTTTCAGCACTTGGCAAACAGCTTACAGCACGTATCGTTCCGGTGGGACGCATTTCAAAATCATTTGGGGGAAGATACTGAAACGCAGGAAAATTTTGCAAATTAGTTTTTGCCTTTAAATCATTAATTGATTTTATATCCTTATTGAAGTTTAAAAATTCAGGGTTTTCTGATATATAAAATAGAATGGTTGCCTTGACTTTGCTGTGAACATCATCATAAGATCTATCAATAGAGTTAAATAAATCTTTTTTCCATTCAATTAACGCCTGAGTATTTGAAGCTGGAATTTTCACAGCCTCATTATATTTAGCAATTAAAGGTTCTGATATACAAAAATCTCCCATAAACTCAAGGGAAACACTAAATGTTTTCCTACTCGGTATGCCTGGTTTAGGTGGCGTGGCATGAACATAATTTGATTTGAAAAAAACAAGGGTGAATGCAGGTACAAATGCTAACATTACACTAAGAATAATCTTTTTTAATGTAATACTCATAAATAACAACTCCTAAAAATAAAATCTTATATATTATAAAGTAAACATATATTAAATAGTATAATGTTTTTTATAATTAAATAAATTATTATTAAATTATAACATAAATTTGTTGAGCTTTTAGGGTTATATATAATTAAGTAAACATCGCACAAAAGATTATCTATAAAATTTAAATAAGATCTGTAAATATATTTTCAATTGCATAATTTCAAGACACATTTTGGCAGTTATAGCTGTTCCGGTTTAAAATCGCCCAAAGTTATTACTTTGGGCAGTAAGAAAATTTTTATATTTGATGCTTAACCAATTTCATATATTTTTAGTTTTTATCAAAATAATAAAAGATAAACAAAGCAACACGACATTTATAAATAATCTGTGAAATTTTTTATTAAAACTGTCATGTAATTATTTTAAACCGAAACAGCTATACAAGGTCATTAAAAGACAAAAAATAGGAATCTCCACCCATCACGCAAATTAAAAATTTTCTATGGGTACCCAGGAACCTTGTTGCTAACGCAATAAAGCCACTTAATATATAGTGGCAAATTTTAAAAAATTAGAGTTTATTTAAGCTTTAAAAGTATAAGAAAAGCATTACATCTTATAAAGATTATTTCTTTGGATATTTTTTCTAAGGCTATATCTATGATAGACAATATTAATGGTAAAAAAGCATACCGCTACACTTGAATGTACGTTAACAGTAACGTTTGCAATAATTTTGCACATTTTAATTGTTACACAAAGACTATTGCTAATTTCCATATTTTAGCAGATTTTTCAAAACTTATTAGCATTTTTGAGCTTCTTTATAAGATAGAACTCTTTTACGCATTTTATTATATATACTTAGTTTCTATGATTAAGATAAATTTAACATGTCTTTATTGTAATTTTTTACCAACAAAGACTTTTTTCTACTCGCGGTATTTTTTTTCAGGATTCCTTTATTCACAGCTTTATCTAAACAACTAAGAGCTTTGCGAAGTGTAATTTGTTTATTTTCACTTTCACATGTAAGAAATTTTTTAATATTTGTCCTAATAACAGACTTAAATTGTTTATTCCTAATTTGATTTCTTTTATTTGTTCTAATTCTTTTTATTGCTGATTTAATGTTTGCCAAAAAAATCTCTCCTTAAAAAATTAATTTTAATTACAGATTATAGCATAAAATTTTGATTATGTCAAATCTAACGTAGCAATAAAATCAATTTTGCTCCAAGATTCTTAAAATAATAGTGCGAGAATCAAGAATACAATCGACCTACCTGTGAAATTGAATAAAAGCTCATAATTGCAAATGGCATAGATTAAAAGTAACACCGCACAATAGTAAAAAAGAGAAAAAGTGATATCATAAAAATATAAATATACAATTGAGCATGTTTATATAAAAAGATGATAATCAGGCAAATATGTGGATATAATAGTAATATGAAAATAAATAAAAAACAATTTAAAAAGATAAAAAATTTCATGTTAATCGAGAGGAAACCCGCAAGATATCAAATCAATAATTTCTAAAAAGATTGAAGTTTGCAATTTCCAAGATTCGGCTAAATTTTTAATATATTTCATTGAAATTAGCTTTTTAGAGGGCTAATAACAAAGTGCTTGGAATCGGCTTGTGCAAGGTATTGGTTTGCGAGACAGGTGTAACATTTATATAAAAAATTATTGATTTTTATACAACGAAAGATTATTATATTTAAATAAGTTTATAAGGAGGAAACTAAAATGGCAGTAGATTTTAAAAATAGTAATACGAGAATAAATCTGATGAAAGCCTTTGCGGGAGAAAGCCAAGCAAGAAATAGATATACATTTTCGGCCTCTCAAGCTAAAAAAGAGGGCCTCAATGTAATCGAAAAAGTTTTTATATTTACAGCGGACCAGGAAAAAGAACATGCAAAAATATTTTATAATCATTTAAAAAATTTAGCCGGAAGTACAGTAGATATTGAAGGAGGGTATCCTGTAGATATTTATGACAAATCTTTGGATCTTCTAAAAAGTGCACAACATAATGAATATGAAGAGCATGACCCTATTTATAAAACATTTGGAGAAGAAGCAAAACGAGAAGGGTTCAATGATGTAGCGGCTTCATTTAATATGATAGCTGAAATTGAAAAGGTCCATGGAGATAGATTTGGTAAATTCGCAGATTTAATACAAAATAACAAACTTTTTGTCTCGGATGTAGAAACTGGATGGATATGTTTGAACTGTGGTTATGTTTATAGAGGCAAGGAAGTTCCTGAAACTTGTCCAGTTTGTAAACATAGTAAGGGTTACTTTGTAAGGGTTGAGATGATGTTGTTTTAGTCGAGGCCAATAAATAAAATGATTAAAGATAGCTATTTTTAGTTATCTTTAATTTTTAATATAGAAAAGCGCGTACAAACTCTTCGAAAAAATATTAAAAGTCAATTCATTATATAATAATCGCAGTTAAAAAAGATAAAAGCCATATTCATAAATAACGAGATAAATAATACGGTGCCGTATATTTCAACATTGTACTTTATTCGTATATTCTAGAATACATATATCTCTTTTTAACTGCGTTGACTATAAAATAATTTGAGAATTGAGAAAATATTAAAAAAAATAGAAAAATAAGATATATTAAAACGACTTTAAAAATTCAAAATTATAAACGCTCAAAAAGTGGGAATAATCTGTTTTATACATTTTTGTCAAACAACGAAAATATAACTAAAAATGTTTAAAAAGAAACCAAGTAGATACTTCCAATTTTTTCACTTAATTCCCTAATTAGTTTGTGAATGGCTCCATGAGATCCTTGTGATTCTTTATCTTATAAGTATTTATTTTAGAGTAAATTTGTTGGATGTTTTTACTATAAAACAACTATTCTACAGAAAATACAGTGATTAAGTTATTATAATTTCATGTAAACAGTCACTAGTTTAGTTTTTAAACTATTTGGATTATAAATCTATATCTTATACTCAATAAAACTTTGTCCTATATTTTTAATCTGAATTACTGTAAAATTGGAGTTATTTATCAGTTTTAAATAGTAGGCACAAAAAACAAGATTAAAAGTAATTCAAAGGATTTTGCCTTTTACCTTTTACTATTACTTCAAAGTGAGTATGATATCCGGTAGAATTTCCAGTCCTTCCAACCGAAGCAATTTTTTGTCCTGCGGAAACTTTTTGTCCTGATTTTACATATAAATATTCACAATGTGCATAAAGAGTGGATGTTTCATTATTATGAGATATTTTCACAAAATTCCCATATCCCGAGCCACTGCCCGCAACTTCGACTACACCATCAGAAGCTGCAACAATATCTTGCCCATGTATACCGCTAGAAGAAATATCTATACCAGTATGAGGCTTAGCTCTAAACGCACCATCGACATCTCCGAATTTACTTGTTATATTATGGGTATAGGGAACAGGCCAGATAAATTTACCACTTTGTTTCTCAGAAATTTCAGATTTAGGTGGCAAAACCTCACGTTTTTTAGTTCCAAAATAAATGTGCTCATTTACAGGTTTAGATAGTATTTCCGAAGATATCTCTTTCTGCTCGGCCAGACGTTTATTTATATAGGTTACCTGATTTAATGTTACCTGGATACCATTTTTACCTTCAACATCTTTATGTTGCCACCCTTCATATTGAGTGTCGTCATTTTCTCGTATAGTCTCAAAAGGAATATCAATATGCTTTTCTTCCAGTTTTTGTGTCTCTATATGAATGGGGAAGTCTACAATTTCTATTAATAACTTGTCCCCTACAGCTACTTCATTATTTTTTAAATTATTCAAAATTGCTACACTTTCTGCAGAAACATCGAAATCCATAGCAATGCTTTCTAAAGTATCTCCATCTTTTACTTCATATTCTATCTGTGAAGTAATTCCTTCTAAAATAATATTTTTTAAATTATCAACAGTAGTAACCTCATTTACGGAATATAATCCGGAAACCAATTCTATATTCTCAACAAATTTAACGACTGCATTGTCATCGCCTAATTTCGCGTCATCAAGTAACGAATCTAATAATGTTTCTACCTCATTAATATCGCTTGCAGCAGAAAC
>CAQJOC010000063.1:0-5051 GCA_948815685.1 uncultured Eubacteriales bacterium
CGTAGAGATACTCATACCCTTTCCCCAGTGAAATATTGTTTAGTTTTTAATCTATCTAAATATATTTACGGATATTACTTTGATTTTAATAGAGAATTTGTTGCCTCTGAGTCTCCCCTGTCTTCTGTAAGTTTTACATTTATATCAAATGTGCTGTAATTGCTTCTATCTGCAGATGGACGATAAATAGTAAGTTTTACATTGTCTCCTACTTTATGTTTTGATATTTCCTCAGAAATCACATCAAATCCCGTTACATTTATATCATTTATTTTTATAATGATATCTCCTACTTTTATACCTTTTCCATTTATGTCGCTGTCGTTGTTTATCTTTGCAATTATTAATCCTATTGGGACATTGTATATTTGTGATTGGTAGGCACTTACCATTTTTCCTGTTATTCCAAGTGCTACTCGCCCTGCCACATACCCATTTGCGATTATTGAATCCACTACCGATTTAACCGTGTTGCTGGGTATTGCAAATCCCATACCTTCAAAATTCATCTGATTCAATAATTTTACTGAATTTATACCCACAACTTGCCCATATTTATTGAGTAAAGCCCCTCCCGAATTTCCCGAATTTATCGCCGCAGACGTCTGAATGTATTTAACAAGTTTCTGAGTGCCGCCCAACGAACGATTCAGTCCCGAAACAATACCTTCGGTAAGCGTATTATCAAAACTAATGTCCCCTGTTCCGGGATTACCTATCGCTAAAACTTTATTTCCAACTTTTAGCTGGTCGGAATCAGCAAACGATGCTTTGGGTAAACCGCTTTTATCCGCCTTAATTACAGCTAAATCAGTTTTTTTATCTATTCCCACAACTTTTCCCGAAATTTCTTCAGACGTATTAAGCACAATCTTAACACCATATTTAGTGGAATCTCCCACAACGTGTGAATTTGTAACAATATAGCCATCTTCACTTATTATTATTCCGGAAGCCCTACCTATGGGATCAGAAAACAAGTCTGCATTTGAATCATAAACTACAACTCCCACCACTGAAGGACCGGCTTTTTCATATACTTGTTCCGAGGTTAACTGTCCTTCCTCTTTAGGTAATTCTTCCAAATTTAAAGCAAAATTATTTGTATTTTCCGTCTTATTTATTTCCGTATCCTGTTTTTCGTTCGCCTGAATCCATGGTAAATTTATACCCTGAAACCCATCGTTTTTTACATAGTAAACAAAACACCCCGCCAAAAGTGCCAGCAGCAAAACAAGAACAGCCAATGAAACAACAAGAATAGTTCTCATCCTCTTACTCATTGCAACCATATCTTTTCTATTGCCTTTTTCTTTTGAAAGCTTGCTTTCATCAAAGTAAGTACCTTGATTTTCGTCTTCGCTGTTTATAAGATAATTTCCATACTGAATTTTTTCCGGATAGGTATAAGAATTTTCATCTTTTTGAAGTTCTTCGCTTTTTTCATCATTTGAATCGTTAAAATCCCAACTCATAATTAAAATTTCCTCTCTTTTTTAAAATTATTTATTTTTTATCAATATTTTTATTATTTAATAATTTAATTTTACCTTTTTTCCTTTTACCCTCTCCCCTTTTTCCGTTTTTCTACTTTTCATTTTTCTATTTTTCATTTTTTTATTTTTCTTTCATCTATTTTAAAATCTTTTATTGATTTTCCGTCTTCTTTTTATACTTCTTATGCTTTTCATACGGCAATTTTATGGTAAAAACAGTGCTTGTTTCCCCACTGGATACTGTTATATTACCCTTGTGAAGTAAAATTATTTTTCTTACCATATAAAGCCCCAAACCTATTCCTGTTTTGTCTTTACTTCTGGATTTATCTGTCTTATAAAATCTGTCAAATATAAATCTGATTTCTTCTTTCGGAATCTTTTCCCCCGAATTTTCCAAAATTAATATACATTCTTGACCATTTTGAGTAAGATTTATGTTTATATAACCTTTTGGCTGTGTAAATTTTACCGCATTTTCAATTAAATTATATATTGCCTGATGAATCATATCTTTGTCGGCTTTAATTAAGATATGTTCGCAATCGGATATTCCCATTACCTTTATATCGTTTTTATTTATTCTGTTTTCAAACGAAAGTAAAACATCCAATACCTCTGTAAGCAAATCCACATCAGATAATTTTATTTTAACATTATCATTGTCTATTCCGGATAAATCCAACATCCTTTTCACAAGTCTTGAAAGTCTTTTTGTTTCCGAGGAAACTATTTTAAGGTATTTGGTCTCATCTTCTTCTTTTATAACACCATCTAATATACCATCTATAAATCCGGTTATTGTCGTCATGGGAGTTTTTAATTCGTGTGACAAATTTGCTACAAAATTTCGTCTCACACTTTCTGAAGCATTAAGCGATTCCGCCATATTATTAAAAGAATTCCCAAGTTTGGCAATCTCGTCGTTGCCCTTAATCTGTACCCTTTTTGTGAAATCACCCTTAGCCATGCATGATGCGACAGCCGCCATCTGATCCAAAGGCTTTGCCAAGCTACACGAAAGTCTCCTTATCGTAAAAAATGAAATCATAATAACCACAATAATTGCAGCTACAAAAACTTTTAGCATTCCCTGCTTAAATGAATTCAAAAATTCGGGATTCATTGCCGTAAACACCGCACCAATAATATTCTTTGTTCCTCCGTAATTTGAATATACGGCTTCTCCCATAATATATTGATTTGATTTATAAAATCCATTTAATTTACTAATCTGAGAATATCTTTCTTCCGAAATTTTCTTTATAACTTCGGGAGGAATCATGCCCCCTTGAAAATCCGTTTTATTGCAAACCGACTTAATAATTACATTCCCCTTGGTATCTGTGACAAAAATATCAATGTTCATACTGTTTGACAAAGTATCCATGAAAATTTTTACCGCGTCTCCGTTAATCCAAACTATATTATTACCTTCGACATAACTATTATTAGCTACTAAATTGGATACATAATGTGAATTTTGAATAAAAATTTCTTCTTTTTCGTTTTTCCAATAGTCGGTAACAAAACTAAATATCATACCCACAAGAATAAGAAAAGTTGATAAAATCGTAATCATGTTAATCCATAAGTATTTTCTAAATAAAGTAGCTTTATTTTTTATGTTAAATTTAAAAAATTTTTTTAATGAGGTTATTTTATTTTTCATTTTTATCCTCTTTATCTTCAACCTCAAACTTATAGCCTACACCCCAAACGGTTTTAAGTCGCCATTCGTCTGAAGCTCCTTCCAACTTTTCTCTTAGCCTTTTAATATGGACATCAACGGTTCTTGAATCCCCGAAATATTCATATCCCCAGATTTTATTCAGTAAAACATCTCTTGTAAATACTTTATTGGGATTTTCAGCTAAATAGTACAGGAGTTCCATTTCCTTAGGTGGAGTGTCTATCTTTTTCCCTCTTATTTTTAACTCATAAGTTGTAAGGTTAATAGATAAATTTTCAAAATTTAGTTCTTTAACTATTTTAAGCTCGCTTTCCGGATTAATCCTTCTAAAGATTGCTTTTACTCGGGCAACTACCTCTTTTGCTTCAAATGGTTTGACGATATAATCGTCCGCTCCCATATTTAGGCCTGTTACTTTGTCTATGGTCTCGCCCTTTGCTGTAAGCATTATAATGGGACAAGAAGATTTCTTCCGTATTTCTTTGCAAATTTTCCATCCATCCATAAGAGGAAGCATTAAATCTAAAATAATCAAATCCGGCTCATATTCCGTGAAATCTTCAATTGCAGATTTTCCATCGAATACAGATTTAGTATCATAACCTTCTCTTTCAAGATAAATTTTCAAAAGCTCACAAATATTTTTTTCATCATCCACTATCAGTATTTTATTTTTTTTTTCTTCTTCTATATAAATCACCACCAATTTAGTTTTTGCCGAATTCAATATTATTATAAAATATATTAAGAAAAAAATGGTGAATAATTTTTTAATAATATGTTTGTTTAATATGTACAGTCACATTATTAAAATTATACTCAATAAATTTAAAGGAGAGTTTTCACTTAAAGATATACGAAATCAAAATTATGTAAATGTTAACTTAAAATCTGCTAATAAAGGTGGATAAAAAGCTGATTTTAAAGATTTAATAGCATAAATATTAATAAATTTTGATGGCATTTATCTTTATCAATCTATAGGTAAGAACTCTCACTTAAAGTATGTAAAAGAAACCTCACACAAAAGATATATATAAACTTTAAATAAGATTTACAGGTATGTTTTTAATTATATAACAATAAAATTCTTAGTACTTAATAAATATTTATATGAATTTATTATATGGTTTGTCTCTATATAATTTTTGTGAGGTGTTTTCTATATAATATTAATTAAAAACCAAAACTTAATTTTAAATTAACTTTTGGTTGATTTTTTTGCAAATTTATTATATTATATAGCATAACAATAACATAAAAAGAAAGGAATATTAGTTGCAATGAATTTGAAAAAGTATATGATTTTATCGATAGCGTTAGGCTACAGTGTATTTTTGAATAAAAATCTATCCTCAATTTCTGCACTTCCACCAAAGCCGATTCCCAAATCTTCTACTTCTACGTCAGCATCAGATACAAAAACTCAGACTAACGAGACTACAAATAGCTCTGAAGAAAAATTATCGCATGTTTGGGTTGAGTATATTTTTAGGATAGCGCCCGGGGGAGTTAATCCGGATTGGCTGGGATTGTCTGAGGATGAAAAGCGTAACTTGGAAAATGTTAGGGCTAATTTTGAAAAGTATCGTCGTAATTTAAATTACGACGATGTTGTGGGAAAACAGATTGACGAGTCGGTGTTCGGTAATTTAAGCGAGGAAGATTCACAAAAAATGCGATTTAGTCAACAGGGAACCAACAAAATTGCAGAAAAAACTGTTGAACTCAAAGGAGGTGTCTGTCGCCATTTGGGCAGGTTGATGGTTCGAGATTTTCGGAATTCCGGTTTTACCCGCTTTTGTGGCTGGCTTTTGCTGAGATGAATGCGAGGGTTTCCCATATGATTGTGTATGGCTTAC
>CAQJOC010000063.1:5061-6488 GCA_948815685.1 uncultured Eubacteriales bacterium
CATCTCCCATACTTTTTGGTTCGCCTATATCTGATGGAAAGAATAGGCATTCAGCTGCCATGGTAAAGATTAGGGATAAATTGTATGTATCTGACTTGGTAATGGGGCAAAAAGAAGATTTAAACGGGAATGCATCAAGCTTCTTAATTCCTTTAAGTGATTATTTATTTTCTGGAGTAGCAAAGGTTAAATCCTTAAATCAGATTTGGATACTCACAGAAGATGGATTTGTTCCGGGCACTGTTTGTTCAGAATTAGTCGATTGACAGAAGTGAACGCATAAATGTTATATTGATTCTGTACGCTTTGTTTTTTGTTGATTTTATTTTTTATAATAAATAAAATTTTTATTACTAATGTCTGGAGTGTGTGTTTTGATTGGAAGATTTGGTTTTTAATATAATTCAAGCCTTGAAAGATTTTTTTAATCCACAGATGGTTATATTTATTATTTCGTTGATTCCCATTTTAGAATTAAGAGGTGGGCTTATTGCAGCAAGTATATTAGGGATAGACTGGCGTTTAGCTATGATTATATGCATTATCGGAAATTTAATTCCGGTTCCATTTATAATAATGTTTGTAAAGAAGATATTTGAATATTTAAAAAATACAAAGTTATCTGTTATAACAACAAAATTAGAAAAAAAAGCCAATAAAAGCAGTGAAAAAGTGTTTAAATATGAAAAATGGGGCCTTTATTTCTTTGTTGCTATACCTTTTCCCGGAACAGGAGCCTGGACCGGATCATTGGTTGCAGCTTTATGTGGAATGAAATTTAAAAATGCAATTTTATCTATATTTTTAGGAATAATTACGGCTGCAGTTATAATGGCACTGTTTTCATATGGTGTAATAAGACCGCTTATCTCTTAGGGCCTGTTCACACAAAAAGTAAAGTGATATATTAAAAAAATCAAAATAACAATAGAAAATTATAAAGAAATTAAACATATGCTTCCTAAGCAAAAAATATGACCCAAATAAGTAATTTGAGCTTGCCTAATTCCCCCTTTTTTATACATTTTGGAAACTGGCTCTAAATGGAGATCAATTGTGGAGAATTGACATACAATTTATATGAAAGTAAATCGCTGAAGAAAAAATAGCGTATTGGAAAAATTTTCTTGTGTAAATTTACAAAAAAACGGGCTGATTTTTATAAAAAAACAAATTTTTTGCTTAGATTTGGCTTGTGTAAAAATTCATCCGGATGCAAACAGACACTTAAAAAATCAAGGAAACAAACAGCAAGAAAGACTAGGGGAAAAATCTAAAATAAAAAATTTTTGCTTTTGAAGAAAGCTTATAAAAAGGATGAGACTTGCAGGTTTGCTGAAAGTCTTAGAGCCTATCCCAAAATAAACACAAAAGGGGATATTTTATGTGCTGCGGACTGGTTGCCAGTGGAAGGCACTGCCTCGTGA
>CAQJOC010000064.1 GCA_948815685.1 uncultured Eubacteriales bacterium
GAGCACTCATTTTTGGAGTCTTTAACTCTGAGATTTTATGATTATTTGCATTCTCTAATTCTGTAAGATGATATTTTTTGTTTTATTTTTGGAAATTCTTTAAAAGCTAAATTCTTATGTCTCTGAATTCATTTTATTCGATTTATCTATGAATTAGCTAAAATATATAGTTTATTTTATTTTTCAGACAAGCCCTATTTGTTTTTTTGTGATTAATTTTTCCTTTTTATATATATTTTCTTTGCTACCAAATTTAAGAAAGTCATTGACAAGGGAAAGGATTTATTGTAAAATAATACACAAAAAATATGATAATATATGAAATATTGTTAATTTATTGCACAAAAAGGGGCGGATTTAATTGAAAAATGAAACTAAAGAAAGCATATTCAGGAAAAGCTCGCTTGAAAGAATTTCTTCTCCCGAACAGTTGAATGAATATATCAAGATAGTAAACCCAAGTCTTATTGCAATTCTTTTAGCTCTTTTTATGATTTTGTTCGGCTGCGGATTTTGGATATTTTCGGGGAGTATTCCAAAACATCTTGACATAACGGGAACAGCGATAACTTCTCAAAGCGGAGTACAGAGGGTATATTGCTATGTGCCGATATCTACGGCAAAACGATTAAGCGTTAATATGAAAGCTGAAATTTCTCCGGATTACGCACCTAAAGAGCAATATGGATATGTTGAAGGGAAAATTGCCGAAATTGGAGAAAATGTGGTTACAGAAGAGTATCTTGCGGAAAAATTTGATAATCCTAAAATAATTCTTCCTTTTATAACGGAAACTGAAGAAAATTTGATTCAAGTTCAAGTAGCCTTGGGAAGCTGGTCAAGTGAAAAGGGAGAAACCATTAATATCACAGATGGTTCAAAATGCATTGTATCTGTTGTGGAAAGTGAGCAAAAACCTTACCAATTGATATTCAATGCGTAAAGGAGAGTGAAAAAAATGAAAAAAATGGTCAAAGTTCCGGTTATTATGCAGCTGGAAGCACTGGAGTGTGGGGCGGCTTGCCTTTGTATGATAGCTGCATATTATAAAAAATGGATACCGCTTACTCAGGTAAGAAAGGATTGCGGAGTATCACGTGCCGGAAGTGTTGCCAAAAATATGCTTAACGCAGGCCGTTCTTATGGACTAGAAGGTTCCGGTTACAGAGTTGAACTTGCTTCTATAGAAAGTCTACAGCTTCCGGCTATTATCCATTGGGATTTTAACCATTTTGTAGTTTTATGCGGAGTTGACAGAAAGAAAAACAAAATTTATATAAATGACCCTGCGAGAGGGAGAGTTACTGTAAACATGGAGGAATTCGACAAATCGTTTACGGGAATTGCACTGTGCTTTAAGCCAGGAAAAGATTTTCGGCCGGAGGGAAAACCAAAAAGCATTTTGGGATTTGCAAAAAGATGTCTTAAGCATTCGCTTGTTCCGTTTGTACTTATGGTTATAGTAAGTTTGGTTGTTGAGTTTATCGGAATGACAGAACCTATTTTTAGAAAAATCTTTGTTGATGATATTCTTTCTAAAAGGAATCCCGAATGGTTAATGCCATTTTTAGGGATTATGCTTATTGTACTGTTTATAGAAGTTTTGGTAGGAATTATAAATGCGGTATACTGGAGAAAAGTGCAGGGAAAATTTGCGATTTCTGCCAGTGCGGAATTTATGTGGAAAGTCTTAAGGCTTCCTTTGGAATTTTTTTCACAACGTTATATAGGAGATATCGCAGTTAGACAGGAATCCACTTCAAGTGTCGCTTTAACACTGATACAAAAACTGGCTCCGATTTTTATAAAAATCTTTTCATTGGTTTTTTATTTGATAATAATGATAAATTACAGTCTTGTACTTACACTTATAGGCATTACCGCTACAATTTTAGATATATTTGTTGCAAGATATACTTCAAAGAAACTTTTAGATTTTCAAAGAGCATCGATTCCCAATGATGGGAAACTTTCGAGCGTAACATACTCGGGATTTGGCATGATAGAGACAATAAAATCGACAGGGGCGGAAAACGGATACTTTGAAAGGTGGGCAGGATATTATGCGAAACAAAACAATGCAGCTGTAAATATGAGTAAATTTGTCTATTATGTTGGAATAATTCCGGAAATAATAAGTGAAATTGCAGATATAACTTTGCTTTTATCGGGAGTTTATCTTACAATTCAGGGAAATTTTACAATAGGAATGCTTACGGCTTTCCAGGGATTTTTATCTAATTTTTGGGGTCCGATTAATGATTTTATAGATATGTATAAAAATTTTGTGGGCATGAGATGCGATATGGAAAGAATTGAAGATGTTTTAGATTATCCGGAAGATGAAGGCGTAAATATAGAAACTGAAACAAATGCGGAAAATGAAATAAAAGAAAAAGGAAAACTTAAAGGATATGTAGAACTTAAAAACGTAACTTTTGGGTATAATCGTCTTGCACCTCCTCTTATAGAAAATTTTTCATTATCTTTAGAACCCGGAAAAAGGGCTGCATTGGTTGGAGGAAGCGGAAGTGGTAAATCCACTGTTGCTAAATTGATTATTGGGCTTTACAAACCTTGGGAAGGTGAAATAACATTTGACGGAAAGAAAAAAACGGATATCGATAACTATAAATTCCATAGTTCGGTTTCCATGGTAGACCAGGAAAAAACGATGTTTAATGATACAATAAGAAATAACATAAAGATGTGGGATGAGTCCATAGAAGATTTTGCAATGATTCTCGCTTCGAGAGATGCACAAATTCATTCCGATATAATAAGCAGACCTGATGGTTACAGCCATGTAATGAAAGAAGGCGGAACAGATTTTTCAGGCGGACAATGTCAGAGAATAGAAATTGCAAGAGCTTTTGCACAAGAACCCACAATTGTAATTTTAGATGAAGCCACTTCAGCCCTTGATGCCAAAACGGAACATTCTGTTATGGAAAATATAAAAAGACTTGGATGTACCTGTATCGTCGTGGCACACAGACTTTCGACCGTTAGAGACTGCGACGAAATAATTGTTTTGGACAAAGGAAAGGTTGTAGAACGAGGGACGCACAAAGAATTGATGAAAATGGATGGTAAATATAAGGACTTAATTACTACGGAATAAGAAAGGAGGATGGATAATTATGGATTTCGATTTTTTGGAAAGTCAAGTTGATAAAAGGCGAAAAATGGATCAAGAAATGTACGAGGACGCATTTTCTGATTTAGTTTCCGTTTTGGGAATCGGTACAGCAAAGAAAAAAGCAGAAATAAAAGGAGCTATATCTGAGATACTTTCTTATATGAAATGTGAAATTCCGGAAGTTCCGGAAAATTTAACCGATATAAATTCACGACTTGAATATATGCTAAGACCCTCGGGGACAATGAAACGCAGAGTAGAACTTTACGGAGCTTGGTGGAAAGATGCTTCTGGATGTTTTTTAGGCAGCACTAAAGATGGAGAAGTAATTGCATTGATACCGGGGAAATGGTATGGATATGAATATAAGGATAAAAACGGAAAAATAATAAAAATAAACAAAAAGACAGCCAAAAACATAAATACGGATGCATTTTGTTTTTATAAAGCTTTTCCGCTTAAAAAGCTGAAGATAAAAGATTTAATATCATTTATGATAAAAGGAATATCTAAAACAGATATAGTTTATGTTTTAACAGCTTTTTTATCGGTTCAGCTTTTGGCAATGTTTACCTCTCCTTATGTGACAAAAATTATTTATGGAATTTTAATTCCTTCGGAATCCGTGCAATTAATTATGCCAATAGCCACCTTTTTGATAGGGGTAGGTTTGGGCAAAATTATTATTGGTTTGATGAAGTCGATAATGATGGGAAAATTTTTAAGAAAACTTAATATTTTGGTAAATAGTGCCGTAATGATGAGAATGTTTAGTTTACCGGCAAAATTTTTTAAAGGATATTCTTCGGGAGAACTCGCAAGTCGTATGGGATATATTTCCTCTTTGTGTCAAACCATCGTTAGTGATATTTTTCCTGTTTTACTTACAGCAATATTTTCTTTGGGATACTTTTTACAGATGTATCAATTCGCACCGGCACTTGTTCTTCCGGGAATGATTGTAATTTTAGCAAGTATAATTTTATCTGTTTTCTTTACATTTATGCAACAAGGTATTGTCAAAAAGAAAATGGAGTTATCCCCTAAACTTCAGTCATTTGTTTATGCTGTTTACGGAGGAATACAAAAAGTAAAAATAACCGGTTCCGAAAAAAGGGTTTTTGCAAAGTGGGCAGAGAAATATTCAGAGGTAGAAAAGCTTGACTATTCTCCACCTCTTATTTTGAAAATTCAGTCTGTAATAAGTATGGTAGTAAGTTCATTGGGAACAATTGCAATTTACTATTTTACTGCAAAATCCGGAATTCCGATTGATGATTACTATGCATTTAATAACGCTTATGGTATGGCAACGGGAGCAATTATGGGACTTAGCGGGGTAGCCCTGCAAATTGCCAATTTAGAACCTATTATTAAAATGATTAAACCGGTTTTAGATGAAGAACCTGAAAGCAGTAATTCAAGAAAAGTTATAACACATTTATACGGAAATGTGGAAATAAATAACTTACGTTTTAAGTACACAGAAGACGGACCTTTTATACTCGATGGTATCAATTTAAAAATAAAAAAAGGAGAATATGTTGGGATTGTAGGTAAAACAGGATGTGGAAAATCCACTCTTTTACGTTTACTTTTAGGATTTGAGTCACCTGTCGGCGGAGGAATATATTACGACGGAAAAGATTTAGATAGTCTGGATTTGAAAAGCGTGCGACAAAATATAGGAGTAGTAATGCAAAATGGAAGTTTATTCCCGGGAGATATTTTTTCAAATATAATTGTAACTTCTCCATGGAAAACTTTGGATGATGCTTGGGAAGCCGCAAAACTTGCCGGAATTGAAGATGATATAGAAGCTATGCCTATGGGGATGCATACATTAATATCTGAAGGAACCGGTGGAATTTCAGGAGGACAAAAACAAAGAATTATGATAGCAAGAGCATTGGTTTCAAAGCCTTCCATTCTTTACTTTGATGAAGCAACATCTGCACTTGATAATATAACTCAAAAATATGTTTCAGACAGTATCTCAAACTTAAATTGCACAAGATTGGTTATTGCACATAGACTTTCCACAATTATGCATTGCGATAGAATTATTGTTATAGACGGAGGAAAAATTGCAGAAGAAGGAACATATGAAGAACTAATGGAAAAGAAAGGTAAGTTTTATGAACTTGCAATAAGGCAAATTGCAGAATAGATGTTGAAGAAATTCAAATTTTTGAACCCGATTTGATTAAGTTATAGTGAAATGAATTTAAGAATGTAAATTATAAAAAAATATTTTTATTTTATTTATTCCTTATTATTTTCGTTGTTCGTTTTTGTCAGACAACAAAAAAGGGACAAAAAAACTCCCAATGAAAAAGCAAAAGGGAGATTCCCTCTTTGGATTTTCCCTAAACGGCCAGGACTTTGCCCGGTGAACACTTATCCTCTTTTTCAGTGAAATATTGGTTTAGTTTTTAAGGCGTGTTTACAAGAAAATTTTTGTAATAAAATTTAGGGTGTTTCCAAAAAATATACTGAAAATTTTATAAAAAATTTAGAAGACTACATGGTTATTTTTTCAACAAAGTACGTTTTATGGCCTTAAAAATTTAGTAATTTTACTGTAGAGTTTTTCGTGTGAACAGGCTCTAAATTATTTGACTATAAACCTATAACTCTAGCTCCATACCCTTTTCATAATATAATTTTAGTCTCACATTTTTTAAGGTAGTTTATTACATCAATAATTTAACTGTATTATAAACCATACCAAAGCTTATATTTAGATATGAAAAAAATGGAAAATATATCTCCCCAAATTTAACGAGGATTTACAATTTTCCAATCTTTTCTATTTTTAACCAGATTTTCTTATCTATTTTTAATTATAACTTTTCACTACTTAATGTCCTGCGTCATATCCTTTTTTGTCGGTATTTTTAAATAAAATAGATATGCACCAAATAGAGGCAATTCCAACAATAGCATATACTATCCTACTTATCATAGAATCTTGCCCTCCAAATATCCATGCAACTATATCAAACTGAAAAAGACCTATTGAGCCCCAGTTTAGCCCTCCTATTATAGATAATATTAATGCTATTTTGTCCATCATAATATCACATCCTTGTTTTATTTTTTGTTTTTAACTTAATATTTCACTTAATTTTTTGCTTTTATGATTTCTTTTATTATCTTTTCCTATTTTTATGCTATATATACAGTTATTATAAAATATTTTATTAAACTCTTAAATTTATAATATAAGTGTAACAGAAGATGGAATAGAAAAGTG
>CAQJOC010000065.1:0-1370 GCA_948815685.1 uncultured Eubacteriales bacterium
TGAAAAGAATTTGGTTGAAGCTATAACTCCATCTGCGAAAAATAATTAAATATAAAGAGAAAAAATTGTTAGGAAACGAGGTATAAAGAAAGGGGTTGGCCAGTATGACTGATTTAGATATACTAGATCTTGATATTAAAAAACTTGCAGTAGTCCGTTGTTTAATACAGATTATCAATAATGATAAAATGCGGTCGATGTACTTTGAACGAGACCTTTATGATATTATTAACAGATATTCCGCAGATATAAATCGTACATTTGATGAAATCAAAAATAAACTTCAACCTGCGGGATTGAATACCGGAGGAGGTGTATTTGGAGCTACTGGTACTGGAGGATCTAGCTCATCTGCTGAGGCTTCCGACTCTTCTGATAGCGGTCCTTTTCAATACCATTCAATGAATATACCGCAAGTTCCTATCGATAATAATAACAATAATAATGATCTTAATTTAGATCCTTTGAATTTAGCCGGTAATAACAATAATCAGACCTCGAATACGAATGTACAGGCTGATGCTGATGTAGGGAATCCAGCGGTTTCTCAGTCACAGAATGTCGGTGATGTAGATGTAGCCCAGCCAGACTCAGTACCCCAGGTTATCATTACTGATTATCTTGCAGAGATTGCCAGGCGTACACAAGCTAGAAATGGACAGAATCCTGAAGCTATAAGACTTTATGTCGGAACTGCCCCTGCGGCTGATCCGGTTGCCTCTCGTGATCGCATCCTTGCTGCTGCTCGGGTTGCTCTTCGATATTTGCAATGGCGGTGTTCTCATGCCTACCGAGCAAAATTCAAAGATTATATGAAAATAAATGCCTTTAAAGATAGGCATTTAATAGATAGGCAAATTCGCAAGTTGCAAAAATTTATTAATTGGCTTGAAGGCACGAGATCTTCTAGAGGACATGGGGCCCATCGTAAAACTGGTGATAGATATGATCAAGATAAACTGGAAAGAGAAGCAAATGACGCAGGTGTTGTTATCATACAGCAGAATAGCCCGGGAAGAGAGTTCAGTTCTGCTAGCACTTCTGATATGCTTAGACTGAAACACCTTCTTTTGGAAAAACTTAAAGGTAAAAAATATAAAAATTTTGATCATATTTTTGAAAGAGAATTCAAGAAAAAATTTCCAAATGGTACGTTTACTCAAAAACAGGGAGATGATTTTGTTAACGAGTTATATAGCCTTTTTATGAATTGTATTTTCTTTAAACCTTTTAACCTAGGGACGCTTGTTTCTGTCAACTCGGATTCCGGTGAAAATCTTATTATGCTGGGTCGGAAAGCAGTAGCTGCACTGGATCCTGTCAGTCCTGCCAGAGGTGGATATTTAAATAGTGTCCTTTCCTTGGAAAAT
>CAQJOC010000065.1:1436-6339 GCA_948815685.1 uncultured Eubacteriales bacterium
GACCACTGATGAGCTATGCGCACTTGCAAATACCGCAGAAATTCCTATTGAGTTTTCTGTACAAGGCGATTCAAAAATTTATCGTAATAATGTCAAAGTTTACAGCGAAAATCATAGTAGTCAGAAGAGTTCACCTGCCCCTATCCTAGGGTCTCCAGATTTGAGTAGCACCTCGTATAATTTGGATGATTCTACTGCCAATTCGTCGCAAATTAACAATGATTCAGCTGGCTTAGCTACTGATAATCTTCTTGGTGCATCGGGTTCGGTTCGGGTTCCGGTTGATAAATCTGATAGCTCATTGAATTCATCAACTATGCCTTTTAATCCACAAAAATTCATGTCGAATATAGAGGAACAGCTTAAAAGCGTTCAAGATCTTTTTGGAGATAAATAAAAATAAATTTTCAAATTAAGTTGCAGTAACTTATGAGATATATAATGCAATTGAATAATGTAAATAGTAAGTGGACTTTTAATAATTCTATGTAATTTCTCTTATAATTTTTGAAATAAGCTAATTTTTGTTTTCAAAAATTTTGTGTGAATAGTCCCTAAGTGATATTTTTATAGATCTCCGATTTGACTATGCCGGTAATTTTACCGGCTTTTTTTGCGGCAGCGGACCTTGTTTCTCCACTTTTTACATAAGAAACGGCAAATTTAATTGCATCATCGAGAGTGTATTTGTTTTTTGCGTCTGGATTGGTTGTTCCCGGAACAATAATAACAAACTCTCCTTTTGCCCCTTGTGAATAATGTTCAATTGCTTGACTTACAGACATTGTTCTGACTTCTTCATGAATTTTTGTAAGTTCTCTTGCTATAGATATTTGTCTGTCTCCAAAAAAATCATAAAAATCTTTTAATGTTGAAATAATCTTATGCGGGGCTTCATAAAAAACCATTGTTCTGTATTCATTTTTCAAAGAGTTAAGATGTTCCATTCGGCTTTTTTTATTTTTGCTGAGAAATCCCTCAAAAGTAAAACGTCCTGTCGGCATTCCGGAAAGACAAAGAGCCGAAATCGCGGCATTGGGTCCGGGGACAATCTTAACATCTATGTCCAATTCGTAGCATTGCTTAACCAACGTTTCCCCCGGGTCGGAAATTAAGGGCATACCGGCGTCAGAAACCAGGGCACAGTTTTCGCCAGACTGAATTTTTTTACAAATTAAAATTCCTTTTTCTTTTTTATTATGTTCAAAGTAACTTATTAAAGGTTTTTTTATATTAAAGTGATTTAAGAGCTTTGCTGTAACTCTAGTATCTTCTGCTGCAATAAAATCCACATTTTGCAAAGTTTTTAAAGCACGCAATGTTATATCTTCAAGATTCCCTATAGGAGTTCCTACAATATATAGTTTTCCTTTCATATTATACCTCCTGCGAAATCAACTTAAAACATTAAAAAGTTGATATTTTTATAAATATAATCTCACACTTTGAAATTTTTTTCCATTTTACAGTTATTCATAACCCAATATTTTACCTTTTACTTATGAGTATGTTTTGATTTTGCAAGAGGCTTATTGTTATTTTCATTTTTTTAATAATACAATTTAAGAACTTGATAACCTTTATCACCTATCAATAGAATATCTTTTAGCAGATGCAAACCACTCCTTTTAAAAATTTCTAAGATCATAGACTGCTCCTTTTTCTTCATAAATGCCAATAATTTGCATTGTATCGCCATTTATAATTAATTGACATTTTATCGTGTGTCTCTTTTTTTACCTTAATATGAAGCCTTTTGCCTACGTTTTGGTCTTTTGGAAATATAATTAATCATTTACATATATTTTTAAATATGGTAATATAAAAATATATAAAGTTTTTTACAGAATAAAATCAAAAAATATAGATTTGTTTTTGATATATCTATTTTAAATTTTTCTGTTAAATACTTCTGATAAATATTTTTTAAACGGAGTGAATATGTATGCCTAAAATAGCAGCAATTGTTGCTACGATTGTAAGTGCGTTAGTCGCTGCAGTAACAATTCCTACAGTTATTTATTTAGCTAAAAATAGAAAAAAAAGCAATGATAGCAGTACTACAAAGATTACTGATTCTAAAGATGGCCTTTTGAGTCCTCGTATTACCGATAATGCTGATAAAAAGGATGACCTTATTAAGGACGTAGATTCTAAAAATAAAAAATCGGATGAATGTCATGATATAATTCGAATTGAGGATATTGAATCCAAACTAAAAAAATATAAAAGCCCTATTAACTTTTTAAATATTAAAGCCGGCGGAAAAAGTTATCATGACCCCAAATTAGCCAAAGTATTTAAAGAGACTTATAATATTAGCCAAACAATTCCTATAAACGCTGTTAGCAGTTGCCGTGTTTATTCATCCCCCAACTGTAAAAACAAAATTGCAGGAGACATAAGTCTCAAATGGACGACTTCTAAAGGGACTAAAGAAGGAAACATTTATTTGAATGCCGGACGGAGTATTGGCGGTATTTATGACACGATTCCGAGAGCAAATCAAGGTAAAACAGCAGTACTTGATTTTGCAGATTACTATAAAGCTGGTGGAGGTGTTATGCATGGAAGCAAGGCTCAGGAAGAATGTTTAGGCAGAGTAACAAATTTAACTGCATTTTTATGGAATGAGAAAATATATAAAGATTTATTTGGTGTGAATCAATATCTGAGAGATGCGGGAAAATTGGGTAATAATGGCGGATATGCAGATGACCGCTTGATGTATATTGAAGGGGTCACGTGTGTCAAAAAAGATACTGACGAATATGAGACTGTTCCTGCCAATCAAAGAAGAAAAGTAGATATAATATGGGTAGCGGCACCTGATTTGAGATGTGTCTCGTATTCTCCCGCTGTTAGAGAAATGCTGAAATCTAGGGTACGGGCTGTATGTGAAGTAGGTAAAAGAAATAATGTTGACACTTTAAGCACTGGAGCACTGGGGTGTGGTGTTTTCAAATGGAATCCCGATGATGTTGCGGGTATATTTAAAGAGGTCTTAGTAGATGAAGGATACCGGAAACATTTCAGAAATGTTGTTATAAATATTCCTAATAAACATTCTCAAAATTACCAGGCATTTAGCAAAAAATTTACTCCATTTTTGTATAAAAAAGGATAAATGTAAAATTAAGTAATAAACAGTTGCTAATTTTTTAAAATGTGGGGGAGATTGTGATTTATGAAAAGGCAAAAATTGATTTTTGGAATTTTAATTGGAAGTTTTTTTACGGCTTTTATGGCGTTGAGCAACTTAAATAAAACATATTTAAAAATTTTCCCCCAATATCTGCATTCGTTGTGTGAAAGTCGTAAAGAGGACATTGAAGCTTTAAATAATCTATGTGATGCGGCTAATATAGAGATAAATGACAGTTTTGATGAATATTCAGCCTTAAAGTTTGTAGAAACAACTCAAAAACAATTTTTTAATAGGCAACCGAAACAGGAACGATGGGAAAAATCTCCTTTGGAATGGATAGACAAAAATTCTGATAAAGTCTCCTCAGCGCTTAAGACATTAGGCTTTTTTGATTCTGTTTTGCCTGAAAAAACAGAATATGATGCTATTTGCATTTTGGGGGCTGCCGGACCTACCATGCAAAACAGAATTAAATTTGTTGAACAATTAGTGAAGAATGGTTTAACGACTCAGAGAATAGTTTTATTAACAGGTGAAAGGTATTTGACAGAAAATATAGATGGAACTGCTCAAGAACTGGCTGATTTGGGAAGACACTTTGGAATTGAAAATCAAAAATTGACAGAAACTCATCTGTTTAAATATTTATATGAAAAATCTGGACTCAATGGCAAGTTTAAATTGATAGTAATAGATACACCTCAGAAAAATGGTTGCAGACCTACAACTCAAACCACGTTAGAAAAATTCTTAGAATGGAAAAAAAATAACTCAGATGTCAACAATGTTTTATTCATTTCCAATCAACCCAGTGTGAAATATCAACAAGCTGTAATTGCAGAAGTTATTTACTATTACAAAAGTAAATTAAATTTTGAAGTGGTTGGTGAAGAATATAAAAATATAAATTTACAACGTGCCGTGGGAGAATTGGGAGCTTATATTTGGGCCGTTATGCCTCGAATTTTAAGAGGTAAAGACATTGATGCGAATGAAAATTTTATTGGGCTGGCAAAAAAATTATATGGTCATCAACCGATTTTTTATAATGATATTTTAAATTCGAGAACTAAATTAGCATAGGTACTATAGAATTCATACAGACTAAACAAAGAAAGATTGGTTTTTTAAGTTTAATTTGTATTCGTAAATATTTAAATAGTGCAAATTATGCGAAATAATAATATATTAATAACTGTCCCGATTTAAAATAACCCAAAGTAATAGCTTTGAACAGTAAAAAAATTTTTAGATTTGATACTTAACCAATTTCATATATTTTAAGTTTTTTAGCATAATAATAAAAAATAAGCAAGGCAGCACAAGATTTATAAAGCTAGGAAATTTTTTCACTTTCAGATTTTTATTAAAACTGTTATGAGATTATTTTAAACCGGAATAGCTATAAATTGTATGCAAATTTTCTCAAATTACCCCACCATTTACGTCTATTTTCCAAAATAAACTTCATGCAAAATCAACTTGAGATACTAAAAATCTGATATTTTTTATAAATAGGCTCTAAAAATTTGAAATTTTTTCTATTCTAGAGTCATCCATAATCCAATATTTTGCATTTTACTTATGAGTATGTTTTGATTTCACAGGATGTCTAATATAAAAAGGTCCTAAACGTCCAATATAAGGATATTTAGAACCTATATGGTACAAATTATTTAATTAATTGCATAGCCAAGACCGACTCTGAAACGATTTTTATCAAATTCGTTTTCCATTTCAATGTAATTAAGGCAA
>CAQJOC010000066.1:0-5558 GCA_948815685.1 uncultured Eubacteriales bacterium
TCTTTTGATATGATTTTATACTCTCTTTATCTCTTTTGTTTTCCACACTATCTTCTGTCTATCTTCTTTTAGCACTGCCCTGGATGAATTGTGCATAAATTTAAAAAAAATCAAATAAAAAATGGATATGGTTGGCAGTAGAACGTGCCACACAGCAAATAAAGGGATTTTATGTAGGTTCGAGAAATACTTCCTGTTTTAAAAAATTTTTTGAAAAAATATCTCACCTTAATGTTAAAACTTATGCTACAGATGCGTGGAAAGCCTATAATTTGTTAACCCCTGAAAAGCATATTACAGACAAATTTCATACCTATACCGTAGAGCGTACAAACCGACTTCTTCGACATTATTTAGCTCGTTTCTCTCGCAAAACTTATTCTATTTCTAAATCTTTTGATATGATTTTATACTCTCTTTATCTCTTTTGTTTTCCACACTATCTTCCGTCTATCTTCTTTTAGCACTGCCATCTTATCCATTCATCTATTTCCGAGCTTTGAGTTTTTAATTTATGTTTAGCATAATTCTCAGTAAATACAATATTCATTTAATTCTTCACATTTGAGTCAACACATAATTCTTTTATTTACTTAAAAGTTCTACCTAGCCATTCTGCATTTGTTGCAAACGGAATAACCGTTTTACATACCGCTTTTAAACAGTGGCAACTATATTTCTAATAGACTTTATTTCGTTTGAGATATCGCCCCCCTGTTTCGTATATACATTCACAAGTGATGCTACTTTATTAACCACAGTAAATCTTTTCATCTGAGCTTTAAAATTATAATTCTTTATATTATTTATAGTATTACAAAAATTCCACAGTTCTTGGGCACTTTCGGTTGTGAACTGTTGTGCTCCACCGGCAAACACTTGATATATATGCTTGTTATTTAGTTCGTTTTTTACGTTTTCCCTATTCTCCTTAGAACTATATTTTAATACTTCATCTGTTTCATCTTCATTACAGATTTTGTCTGAATTCTTATTTTGGCTACAAAGCAAAATGTTCCGGATAGCATCTTTAACCTGTAAAATTGAAATTTTGTCGTCCCACTTATTAAGTCGTATTAATTCTTCTAAATCATTCTTTATTTTTGCTTTTTCCTCAGGTAATTCTACTGTATTGGATTCTATACCGTATTCATCAAAAAATAGAAAATCTGATATTGGGTAATTCTGATAAAAATATTTTTCTTGAACCTTTTTCAATTTATTTAAAATGCTAGTAATTTCTTTATGGTATTTATGTCCTGCTGTATTTAAAGGTGATATCTTATTAACAATATTATCAATACCAGTTGTTGTTTGTAGGTACTGGAGGTATCCTTTTGGAAGTAAAGTATGCAAACATTTTCTTTCCATATCATTTAAAGTTTTTTCCGCATCAGGAGTTTTTATGACATCACTTAATTCTATCTCTGAGGGGGATTGTATTTCGTTTAAAAACCATTCAGATGGTGACTTTTTTTGTTTATCCCAATTCTCTCTCAGTTTGGAAAATTGCTTTAAGAGTGACTCCATAAATCCCATGACCATAACAAGGCAATTCCATTTATCTACTTGGATTTTTGTTTCTGTTACATTTGGTTCTATTGAAGAGTCTTTATGGCCAGTCGGTTCTTCATCGGCACGAGAACCCACAGTATCATAAAGAAAATTTTTCCCCGAACAAACAATAGTTAAATTTCCGTGTCCCCCGCTATCACCATTGACAATCTGATTTACAATAAAGTAAATTTTCCCACTTTTACGAGATTGTTTCCTAAGATTTTGTACAGTATTCCAATACCTCCCACTATCCTGGCTACCATCCGATTTATAATAATATATCTTTACACAATCAGCTAAGTCCGGAAACATCCTCTCAATATATCTAATATACAGCTTAACAAATTCAGGGGTTAACGCTCTATTTCCTTTAGGTCTATTTGTATCCCCTGTATTTTCTACTTGAATATTATTATCCTCTAAATACTTATAAGATTCTTCTGCCGTCTTTATCACTTTTACAACATTTTTTGTTTTCTTTGAAGTAATTTTTTCATTATTTTCTTCGTAAGCAAAATATTGTTTATTTTTATTTATTAAATCTACTAAATCATCACGGACTCTTTCAGTATTAATTCCATTTTCGCGATCTACCGAGTTATGCTGTTCCTCCATTTGGGCGATATGAAATCTTATATTTTTATTGTCTTCTTTTTCAAATAATTTACTATCATAAATTGGACTTATCATCGTATCATAATTCTTTAACAACTTACAAAAACTATTCCGGATATTATTAAATTTTTTTGCTTCGTTTGGATCCTCGATTCCGCTAACATCAAAACTCTCTTTTCCAAAGGATTTAGCAAGTGGCTTTGGAAATTTAGTAAAATCGGTAGCGTTTTCAATCGAAATTATCCAATCAATAAGTGAACTGTTGCTATCGCGTTTTTTGTATAATGACAGTAATTCATCCCAATTTTTTGATTTTACATAACTTCTTATATCATTTTTTTATCTTGAAAATTATCTAAATGTAAAATATGGTTTTTACTAAAAAAGTCTGACAAAGATTGGGATTCCATTCCCAAAGATAAGCATGTCCCAATAAATGATGAAAAACTGCTTTTAAGATCTGCTTGAACTTTATTAAATGCTTTCTCTGGATCTGACTTGAACTGATGATATAATTCTCCTTTGTCAATTTTATAATTAGGATAGGATCCATTTGCATAATACGCCTCAACAAAATCTGGGTTATAATCAAAATATGGAGTCAAATCCCCATTATTAACAAAGACATCCTTTAATTTTTGAGTATCAATTATTTTTCTCTTGAGATCATCCTTTTTCAATTTTAGCTTTTCTTTTTCTTCTCTTTTTTCATCATTTTTATCTTTATTTTTGAGTCTTAATTCAACGATTTTAGATAGTTCATTTACATTTTTGGGTAAAGGTTTCCCTCTCCATATAAGACTAGGAAAAGGGTGCTCGTAAGTCATTTCCGATTTGCCTTCTTTTTCAATATGTTCTTTTAAAACAGTTTTATCGATCGGGATACACACAGATGTATTTGAACTTTCACCTGTAAATTTGCGAAAGGTAGTACATACACCTGGATATATTTCAAATGCATCTCTAAATCTTAAGAAATCTTTTTTAGTTAAATTTGCTTTTCTAAATGCATCGTGTAGAGCTTTTGCAATATTTCGAGATTGAGTATCGTTTTCAGGATAAATAACAATAAATCTATATTGTTTAGGAACTTTATTAGTTATCTTGGCATTACCTCTGTAAATCCTTAGATCTCCTTGCCACTTAAATTCACACTTAAAAGATCCCTTTTTTATAACAGAGTCTACAATTCCGAGAACATAAGCACACACCGGCGGAACTGGCGAAATATCAATCTGCCAGCCTTCTTTGCCCCCTTTTTCTGGAAATTTTCGATGCCATATTCCAGTAGCTCCAATAGGCTCCCCTTCCGGTCCTTCTAAAAAATCAAATTTGGAATTAGCATCTGTTTTAGATTTAATCTCCTCTACATCTGTACTACGGTAAAGTCCACCCATATCTATGTCTTCTTTATTTTCTTCTTTCGTTATAGATTGAACAGTTGGCCAAAATGCCCCTTCGTTAGAATATTTGCAATCGCCTTGCCAATTGGCATTAAGATAACTTCTCACATCTTCATTTGATATTTCTTCTAATTGGCCTTCTAATGACTTAACTTTCTCCTTTAATACAGCTGTTTTTATTTCATTTTTTATTTCTTTTTTTATTTCTTTTGCAGGGCCGTTCAAGTTTTCTTCATTACTTTTTTCATTATTTACCTCATTTTCCCCTTTATAATTTTCTTCATCGAAATAGTTTTCACTTAGTACTTTATCTTTAAAAAGCGTAGTTATATATTTTAAAATAGTATCCTTGTTGATCTCAACATCATTCAGAGCTTTCAATTGCACAAAATTTTTCTTGTATAGCATACCAGCTGATTCACATATTAATTTATTATGTTTCATCCAAGCTATTATTTTGGGACTAGATTTCACCTCTCGGCAAATCCGAAGTAACTTAAATATTTCAGTTATATCTTCAGAAATATCTGATAAATATTTCAATAATTTTTCTGTATTATCTAATTTTGGGGAACCAGTTTTGAAATTGCTATCTACTAGTTCTTTTTTCCTCATATTGTTGTAAGTCTGATTAATCCATTGTGATGATTCTAAGCGATTAGATAGTTTTCCTAATTTATCTTTGATTTTATAGGCTTCAGTGCAGTATTCGCTAGATTCATATATTTTAAGTATATATTTATTAATTATTTCTTTTACACTTTCTTTGCAAATTATATTTTTGATTTTTTCATTGTTTGGCATAATAAAGCTCCCCCTTTTTCTCTTCATTATTAATTGTAATTTTCTAATTCTAACCTCTAGCTATGTATTATAACATATAACACATAATTTTTGTATCGAAAATACACTATTTATTCTACTTTTGCAAATTAAATTTATTAATTTATGACAATATACAAAGCATTAAAAGATAATATTTCTTCAAGATTAGTTAGAATGTATTAACACAAAAATAAATATAGTAAAAATAGAGGCGTACCATAAGAGAGGATGTAATATTAGGGAATTGGTGACACCACCATAATTGTTTTAATGCAAAATACCTTAAAATAACAATTCAAAAAAATCAGTTTTGTCTCTTTAGCTGTTGGATATCCATGCAAGTGGTACCACCCGATTAGTTTATTGAAGAGTTAATTGATAATACTTTACGGGCATTAAAAGAAAGGAATGCCATTTACGTAGACATATGATAAAATAGAAAATATAGAATGTAAAAATTGTAAGAGAAGATAAATAAATAAAATCGGGAAAAACGTGAGCAGGAAGCCAAATGGCCAGCCCTCTTCGCAGAAGATTTAAATACTTATTTTGTTCACTTGAGACCTCCAAAGCTGTCTTTAAAATTTTTGTCAATGCTTTTAATAACTTTGCCTTACATAAATTTCTTCCATGTGCTAAATCATTGATAGCATCCTGGGAGTACATTTTAAACATGGGAGAATATATAGCTTTATTACTTAATTTAGATTTGTCAGTGGGAACTCCAATATGATGAAAATTGATTTAATATACTCTCTTTATTCAAATAATTTACTCGATTTATTTTTAAGGTAAGTATGATAAAAAATTGTCAAATCTATAACTCGTTACAAATTTGCGCCCCATCAATATTTTCATGGTAGGATTTTTATTTTTCATGTGAAGTACCAACGGCCATCCTTAATGACTATTTGGTTTTCGCTATTGAGAAATTTTACTATAATGTATGTATCATCTTTACTTGTAACAGCACGAACATTAAACTCTTCGGTACATGAGTCGTAATAAGAAACAGCATCGTGATGAGTACATTCAGGACCATCTATAATGCACATATCCAGTACAACTTTATAATTACCATCACTATCTTGTGCCTCTTGATCATAAAATACTTTGCTAGAATTTATATTGTCTTGGGTAGCTTGTTCAAATTCAAAA